>JAFRAU010000009.1 GCA_017405245.1 Candidatus Saccharimonadota bacterium | reverse complement strand
ATCAAAACCCGTTGCCTTACCACTTGGCGACGGCCCAATAGCTTTATTCTAGCATATTTTCTATAAAACACCAAATATCGCTATTCTTGCTCTGCCACTGGCTGACTTGATAAATGTACGAAAATTACTAACGTAATTATTCAGTGAGAGTGGCTTTCATGAAACTTTGTAGATCTATGATTGAGCCATCTTCTCTTTGGGCGAGTGTAGTGACATACCCAGACCAATCACCGGTGTCTGAGACTGCATCTACGTGATAGAATTTTACGACATCGGCAACGCCAGCGAGTTGACCGTAACTCTTAAAGTCGCGGCTTGACAAGGCCTTAACTACGGGCATATATTCTACGGTCCCATCGGCCATCAAGAATAATAAGACGTCCCCACCAACGGATTGACCAGTTTCGCCGATAGCGATATCAGCTACTGGCTGATCGAAGGTAACCGTGGCTAGTTCCCTATCAGTGAGCTCGGTTTCTACACCGTAATAATTTTTGATATATTGCCAGTAAATGTAAAGGTCGACAGCGGTGTTTTCGGTATTAATATATGCGCCAAAAACTCCGTTTCCGTCTGAGGTTTTACGGTGTACGCCGAGGCGATAAATGACATCTGCGGTAGGATTAGTGATTTTCTTTGGATAGAACCCAAAAGTTTTAGCAGAAAGGATTTCCTCCTGTTTGGCGGTGGAGATAGCTACGGGAGTATCAGTCTTCTTACCTGCGTTTTGGTTGACTGCTAGCCAGATAGCAACAACGACGGCGATTAAAGCGATAACGCCGAGTACGACGGATAGGATGACCAGGTTGGTGTTTATATTTGTGGGAGCTTTCCTAGTTTTGGGAGTTTGGTTTTGGAATTCGGGCTGAGTGTTTGCCTGACCGAAAACTGGTTGTGGTCGAATGGCGGGTGCGTTCTGCTCAGTAGAAATGGTAGATTGGCTTTGGTTACCAAATGGATTACCGGATTCGTGATTGAATGAATTTTGAGTGTTTGAGTTTTTGCCGCTGAATTGTGGCATAAAATTATTATCCATAAGCCTCCTAATTGATTAAGCTAATTATAACATAAGTTTGATAATTGTGAGTGATTTTTTGGTGAAAGTTTTTGGATGGGACGATATGTGCTAGTGTTTCTGTAAAAGGTTTTGGATGGGGTGACGTGCGGTATGTTAGATTCTGGTATTGCTGATTGTTGGTGGACCGGGCATTAAAAACCGCCCCAGGGTGGGACGGTTTTTTGGAGGTTTTAGCGATGGACGTAGCATAAATCGTGGTCACGATTTTCCAGAGCTGTTACTATTATTCGTCCATACTCGTCGTAGGTAGGCGAGTCGATGTAGGTGTCTACGGCATACTTATGTGACGTATATCTTTGCGGGAGCGCCGTGATGTCTATATCTTCTGGCTTCGTTTTGCGAATCTCGATCATTAGAAAGACGAGATTTTCTATTGTATCCGTAAACCATTCGCCCGTGGTCGGGCCATATGTCAGGGCGATCTTTGGAAGATTCTCTGTCAAGTTGTGATCATCTGGGAATTGGCAATTATAGCACTTATCCCCACTGGAAAAAATCAGATAATACGATGCCCTTGCGATGTAAATGAAAACATCTTGGCCACCAATGTTGTACTTGTAATATGCACCTTGTTCCCCACTATCGAGGGCTAACTGGTCATACCCAAGCAAACTCGCACATTTATCTAAGTAGAATACACCGTCTTCGGTGCATTCTTTTAGCATGGTATCAACGTCGGTGATTTCCATGGCCATTTCTACCTCTGCCTCAGTTTTTTCTGCGTCTTCTTCCTGAGGAGTTTTCTCGTCTTCTGACTCGTCGAGGAGAATATCTGCCGTAGAAGTGTCGGTTTGCTCCATCGGTTGGTCGGCGGTAGGTGTTTCTTCCCTTTCGCCTTCTCTTGACGGCTCTACGATAGTGGCGCCACTCTGCTCAGTGGGCACAGATGCACTACTCGCTGAGCTTGAATTACCGCAACCTACGACTAAAAGTGTTATAGCGACAAATAAAAAAATTTTTCTCATGTTTCACCTCCTAAGGTTCAATATGTTGCTATGTCAACAGGTATCTTATCCTATTATAGCATAAGTTGCTTAAAAAATCAAGATATAATATAATGATAAGCAGTATGGATGAAGATGAGAGCAAGAGCAGTTCTCTGGGCGCCTATGAGAATATGGAGCGCTCTGATATTCATCCTGATTTTTATTCCGAGGACGAAGACGATGAAAAGTCAAATAAATCCAGTGCGGCCAAAGATGCCCTAAAAAAGGGTGAGCAGGCTGCGGTTAGAAAAGGGGTAGAAAAAGGGGCCGAAGTTGCGCTAAATGCGGCTACTGGTGGTGTAGGCGGTACTGCGGCCAAGGCTCTCGGGGCTGTAAAAGGCGCAGAAAAATTAGGTGGAGCGGCAGCTAGCGCAGCAGCTTCGGGAGATGGGAAATCTCAGGATTTGATGGATGGTAAAAGTACCATTGTAAAGGCCGCTCCAATCATTGTCTTGCTTATCGGACTCATTATATTATATGGCGTAGTGTCTTTTATAGGACAATGGCTGTTTCCAGTGGGATTTAAGAGTAGAGAGGTGGAAGATTGGAACTCTACTAAGGTCTCTACGACCGAGAGGACGGATGCACTTACCGACAATACTCAGCTAGGAAGCGATGGATCTTCTCAGGTGTATTCTGGTGTAGTGTTTGAAGATATGGGTTTTACAGATGAGCAGATTACTGGTCTGGCGCAGGCGGGAATAGAATATTCTAATGAAGGTGGAGAAAAGGCTTTGATTTTCCATAAAAATGATGGTTCTAATATGGTTGTAGTGTCTAGTGACTCGGTGGGGGCGACCAAGGGTGAGACGGTAGCAGACGGCAGTTCTATCTTAACTGATTCTGGGGATACGTCTAACGAGGTGGCAATAGAAGAACGGAAGCAGGAGATTTTAGCTAATTTAGGTATAGCTGCTACGGGTAGTTCTGTGGTTGGGTTTAAGGAAGCAATGCAGGACTGGAATTTTAAGGAACGATTTATGATAGGAACGAGGTCTTGGCGTGGAGATATATCGGGTTGGTTTTCGGAACTAACCGAGACAGTGGTGCAGCGTCTCGGAATTTCTAGAAATAATTTTAGAGATTTTGAGCTGACCGGTAAAAATGACGAAGACGAGGCGACCTTCTTAGAGATGGCACAGGAAAAACCGGCGGCTAATCCAGAGAGTGATTATGGAGATAAGTCATTTAAAGAACGAGTTGAGGAGGTGGCCAATAATTCTGAGGACCCAGATTGCGGAGCGATTTCAGCGGCTAATGATATAGAGGGAGTGATAACAGCGGACCAGACGGCGAGACAGGTGAGTGCTGGGTCAATGTGGCTAGAAGCAATTGATAAGACGATAGCAGGAGAAGGTACGGGCACAGCGCTTTCGGCGATGAATAATATTATCGTAAGGAATGGTGCGGCGGACACAGAGGGGATACACCATCTCTTTGGTAGCGGAGAGCTGGATCAACATGATGATAACCTGCTTTCTGTTAGTATGCAGGCGAATATTGGCGGGAATGGGACTGCGGATATCGGTGCGGTAGACGAAGAAACTTATCGTCAATGCGTGTATGAAGGTAATACGAATGTAAAAGGCCTGAAAGGAGCATTGGTAAAGATTGGTTCGATGTTTAAAAAGGTTCTAAACTGGGCAAAGGGCGCAATTAATATATTAAAAGGCTTTCTTGGCGGAGCGGCTGGCGGAGCTGCGGATGTCGCAGTTTCCGTTCTTGACCCAACTATTGCTAAATATGAGCAAGTTAAAGACCAGAGGTTCTTTACTGGCGACGATACGCCAGTTCTAGGTGAGGCATTAGTGTCTTCGGCGGAAAGAATTATGGGAGAGAAGGCTAAAACTGCGGGGCAAACGATTGGCGATAATACAGCGGTGTTGGCATTTTATCGCGATCAGCAGGAAGTGATTGCAGAGCAGGCGGAATTTGATAGGAGAACCAAGAGTCCATTTGACGTTACTTCGGAACATACATTCCTGGGGAGTTTAGCTTATAGTCTAATACCGCTAGCTACTTCTATGCAATCTGTATCTGTAACATCGATGGTGGGTGGAATTGGCAGTCTGTTTTCTAGCGCACTCACTAATCTCCTTCCGACATCTAGTGCTGTCTCGGAAACGGATTTTACATTTTCACGTGGGGATTGCGTGCTAGCTAATTCGACTACGGCAATCAGTAATGGATATTGTAATCAATATTACGTAACGGATCTTTCACAAATTGACATGACGCCAGTAGAGATTTTTGATTCAACAGCGCTAATGAGAGAGGATAGAATGGGATACGTGTATGGAAAAGGCCATTCTCGTGATAAGACTGGTGCGGAGTCTGGTCCAAAGAGCGACACTGATCCTGACTGGGGGGATAAGCCGCTGAATGAGTCAGAAAAGAGTCTAGCGCACCACTGGCCAAGTAGTCCGGTAATGTCAAAAATCCAACATTATGACGGAACTGCCAATGGCTGCGAGACGGATTGGGAATATAACTTTATCAATTACCCATTAGAAATTTATGGAACGGATTTTGACAATAGGCAATATCATCTGGATGAGCCGGTAGAATGGTCATATTCTAGGGTAACGAATTTTGAGTACTTAGGTTACAAAACCGGTTGGCATAATCGAAATAATCCCGACAGCCCAACTGCGGCTGGTATTGAGGAGGCAGTAAATGATGCTTTGCCGGAACTTTGCGCACTAGATATGAAAGTAGACAGCGAGGATGATCAGCCAGTGATAAACATGAATGGAGCCTTAATGTCATTTATGGTAATGTCTGGGCAGCGTGGTAGCGATTGGGGCGTAACGGATGATAACAACTTGCAAAGATTAATTAAAACAGATTTTATTAAAGGAAGACTACATCCGGCCGCTGTGGGCGCGACTAATCAGAATGTAGCGCACCCTAATTTAGATAGTGCGGAGGCTGGCTCTGGCAGCATTTATGAGAAAATTGGTTGGACCGGCTCAGAGGACTCTGTGGCAGCGAGTAAGTTTATGTCACGTTGGATTGGTGGCACGGCCTATACTATGGCGACGGCCGGAGGAAGTACTGGCGGAAGTGAATATACTTCGCTGGATTTAGTATTTGATGGTAGTGATGAAGCTTTTAAAGACCCAACGCGAAATGACGATTATTTCTGGAACGAAATGAAAATCTATCAGGCGTATGTAGAGCTTTTGGAATGGATGCAGGCGATAGGTAAGATAAAAACGACACAAACTGGTGCGGCGATAGCTAAATATTATGACAAAAATCCATTAGATAATTCTTATGAAGGAATAATTGCAAGATATTCTGGTATGAGTAAGGATAGGGTGGTGGCGGTATTAGACCTTCTTAACTATGCGGAGTTTTTGGCAAAATATGATGCTAGTGAGTTATATCCATTAGGTCCGAAAGCGGAAGAGGTAATCCAGTACGATAATATGGAGATTGTAGCGCAGGCTGAGCAAGCAGTACAGCAAATGGGGGTAGTATATGATGAGTTGCGAAATCGGACGGTAACAGTATAATTTTTAGCTACTTTGTTTTTTGCGATAATCTTGGATAGCGGAGGCAAGAGCTTCGTGTCCTAAAACGGAACAGTGAAACTTATGCTTAGGTAGCCCTCCGAGATAGCTGGTTATTTCTTCGGCTGAGATGGTAAGTGCATCATCTAGGGTGCGTCCTTTGGCGAGTTCAGAAAGCGCAGAAGTGCTAGCAATAGCAGATGCGCAGCCGTATGTTTTCCATTTAACATCGGTGATTGTATCAGTGTTTTTATCTATTTGTATTAACATCAGCATCTGATCGCCGCAGATAGGATTACCAACGATTCCCTGTCCGTCGGCATGGTATTTAGATTCATCACCCATAAGGAAATTACGAGGATTTAAAAAATGCTCTTTAACAGAATCAGTATAAATCCAGTCGGTGCCGGCAGAAAAACCGCTCTCGGCAGTTTTTTGCTGAGTTTCTGGTTTTACTTTTAACTTAGCTTTGGATTGGTTTGCGTGATGGTTACTAAGTGGGCTCTTAGGCATAGTAGCTGTCCTCCTTTTTAATATTGCCGGCTTTTAGGGTGCTAATTCCCTGTAAGTTCTTAATGATTTCTGGCAAAGTAGTCATAACTTTTGCGACGTCGGCAGTCGTGGTTTCTAGACCAAGAGAGAATCTAACTGATGAATGTGCTATCTCGGCATCATGACGTGTAGCCATTATGACATGAGATGGCTTGCCGTCGCCAGAAGCGCAGGCAGACCCAGTAGAGACGATAATGTCTCCCTTAGCGTCAAGGTATAGTTGGATTGATTCCCCTTCCGCAGCCTCGAAAGAACAGTTGAGGATATTTGGTGCGGAGCAGTCAAGTGGCGTATTGATTGAAGAATATGGAATATTTGTCAAAATCTGTTCAGCTAGGAGGTTTCTGAGAGGAAGGACTTTTTCTTTATATAGGAGCGGGGTGTTACGAGTGGAGACGTATTTTGCTGCGGCGCCGAATCCGGAAATATTTACGACCTGATAGGTGCCGGCACGTTTTCCATGCTCTTGATGACCACCAATAATGAGTGGAGTAAAAGGGCTACCTTTTTTTACAAAAAGTGCGCCAATGCCAACTGGTCCGCCGATTTTGTGAGCGGAGATAGTCATATAATCTACGTTTATTTTTTTTACGTCAATAGGGATTTTACCGAGAGCCTGGGTGGCATCAGTGTGAAAAACTGCGCCGCTATCATGGGCTAGCTTCGCCAGAGCTTCTACGTCTTCGATTGTCCCGATTTCATTATTGACTAGCATGATAGACACGAGCTTTGGTACTTTTTGTTCTAAGATTTTTGCGTAGTTTTTTTGGTCAATCTTGCCAGTCTCGTCTACCGGGATAAGGGTAGTTTTTGAGCGAGTCTTTGCTGATTCTAACATGGAGGGATGTTCGATGGCCGAGACGGCGACAGACTCTCCGGCAAAGATATTTGTAATGGTATTATTGCTTTCTGAGCCACCAGAGGTGAAAATGATTTCATCTGGACTTGCGTTAATGAGTTTGGCTACTTCTTCCCTGGCTTCCTCAATTTTGTTCATTGCCTGGTGGCCTGGTGTATGCAATGCTGATGGATTACCTATTAAATCCATGGCGGAAATCATTGCTGCCCGAGCTTCTTTTAGGAGTGGGCTGGTTGCAGAATAATCTAAATAGACCATATTATTCTACCTTGGTGATTTCGCCATTCTTTAAGTGTAAAAGCCGCTGGTTGCGAGAGCCACGGAATTTGAGAGTTAAATCACGTTCTTTCAAGATAAATGGCCCATCAATGAGTGCGTCAAGCGTGAGTAAAAAGTCCCATTTTGCACCGCCGGATTTTTTGAGTTGCTCATAAGTATAACCAGAAAAACTCCATACATTCCAGCCGAGCTCATTTTTGCAAAATTCGGCGATTTCTTTGCAAGCTTCGGGCTGCTCGAATGGTTCCCCGCCGCAGAAAGTGATGCCAGATTGACCTTTGAACTCTCTGAGGCGGGCTTTGATTTCCGCTGTGTCGACCTCGAATCCGCCATTAAAGTCCCAAGTTTCTGGATTCTGGCAACCCTCGCAGTGACGAAAGCATCCTTGTGTCCAGAGGACAGCTCGGAGGCCGTAGCCATTAACGATATTATCGTGTTCGAGTGGACCTGACAAACGGATTTTCATAGTGCTACTTCTTCCCTAATGCCGCTTTGCTATTATTTTTCTTTTTCTCTCTGGCGGCTTTTTCTTCTTTTGAATATACACCGTTTTTATGGTTCTCGCAAGCAATATCGTTTTCACTAACGTTGTGCTTGACACGTGCGGCTTCCTCCGCTTTCTTGCCGTCGTTCCAACGTTCAAGGGAGCCTACAAGATAGCCAGTGATACGACGAAGTCTTTCGAAGAGGACGTCACCCTCAGATTCTAGACGTCCGCAAGATGGACAGCGGTCACCTTTGATAATCCCTGCGAAGCCACAGACTGGGTCACGGTCGACTGGATGGTTAACGGAGCCGTAGCCGATACCACAGTCATGCATTTTGCGGATAACTGCTTCAAATGCTTCGATATTATCTGATGGATCACCATCTAACTCGATATAGCTAATATGACCTGCGTTACAAAGTGCATGGTATGGTGCTTCGATTTCGATTTTATCAAAGGCAGATATTGGGTAATATACTGGTACGTGGAAGGAGTTAGTGTAGAAATCTCTATCTGTAACGCCTTTGATAGTACCATATTCTTTGCGATCAATCTTAGTGAATCGACCAGCTAGCCCTTCTGCTGGTGTAGCGAGTAATGAGAAATTGAGCTTATATTTTTTGGTATATTCATCACACTTTTCGCGCATGTGAGTGATGATGTCGAGACCGAGCTCACGCGAGTCTTCGTCTTCGCCATGATGCTTGCCAGTCATAGCGACCAGACACTCAGCGAGACCAATGAAGCCGATAGAAAGGGTACCGTGTTTAATAACGTCGCGGAGCTTATCGTTCCAGCCAAGTTTTTCTGAGCCAAACCAGTTACCTTGACCCATCAAAAATGGGAAGTTTCTGACGTGTTGATTAGCCTGGAATTCAAAGCGCTCTAAGAGTTGATCGCGACATAAATCCATCATTTTATCAAGATCTTTGTAAAAGCCGGACCAGTCAGCTTCTTTGCGCTCACCTAAACAAATGCCATGTTTAATGCCGAGACGGACCAGATTGAGTGTAGTGAAGGAGCAGTTGCCACGGCCCGTGACGATACCATCTGATTCTGGGAAGCAAGAGCCAAAGACACGGGTACGGCAGCCCATGGTGGCAATTTCTGTGCGGTAATCACCTGGTTTGTAATATTGAAGATTGAACGGTGCATCAATAAAAGTGAAATTTGGGAATAGTCGCTTGGCAGATACTTCCATACTGCGCTTGAATAGATCATAGTTAGGATCTCCTGGATTGTAGTTGATGCCTTCTTTGACCTTGAAGATGGAAATCGGAAAGATTGGTGTTTCGCCTTTTCCAAGGCCGTTCATAGTAGCTTCTAGAAGATACTTAGAAACTAGGCGACCGGATGGAGAGGTGTCAGTACCAAAGTTAATAGAGGTAAATGGTACCTGAGCGCCTGCACGAGAGTGCATAGTGTTAAGATTATGAATGAATCCTTCCATAGCTTGGAAAGTCTGTTTCTCGACATCCTCATTGGAAGTTTCGATGACGGCTTCTGGGATTTTTAGCTTCTTTAAGGCTTTTTCATCGCCATATTTGATGTCGTCAGGAATTTCGATCTTAACTTTTTGTCCGGAATATTTATTGTATTTTTCTAGATTGCGCTTTAAGGCTTTTCTGAATGACTTATCTACACCCGGAGCCATGGCATAGTCGAAATTAGGGATAGACTGTCCGCCGTGCTGCTCATTCTGGTTAGCTTGTAAAATGATGGCGGCAAGTGCGGCATAGGAGCCAATGGAATTAGGGGTGCGAAGGTGTCCGTGACCAGTATTAAAGCCACCACCATCAAATAGTTTAAGAGGGTCAGTTTGGCAGCAAGTGAGGGTGCCAGTGGCATAAAAGTCTAGGTCGTGAATGTGAATGTCGCCATTATCGTGTGCGAAGGCAAATTCTGGGCTTAAAAGTAGGGCTTTGGCAAAAACCTTTGAGCCTTCTGCGCCGAATTGGAGCATTTTGCCCATGGCGGAGTTACCATCAACGTTAGCATTAGAACGTTTGACATCTGAATCTTCGGATGCATCAGCGATAGAGATAGTTTTGTAGATATTCATGAGGTTTGATTTAGCCTCACGAGTGCGGTTGCGCTCTTGGCGGTAGGTGATATAAGCTTTGGCTGTCCGCTTGAAGCTTGACTCCATTAAAACTTGTTCTACGATGTCCTGAATTTGCTCTACATTCGGTGTGCGAACCTTGATTTCCTCTTCTGCACGTTTTAATACTTTTTCTGAGAGCTGTTTGGCGCGATCATATTTGAATTCCTCCGTGGCTGCGCCGGCTGCCGCGATTGCGTCTGTGATTTTTTCTGGGTTAAAATTTACGATTTTGCCATCGCGTTTCTTGATTTTCTTAAACATAAAAAATATACCTCCTTATTAAATTATGTTTTAATTTTTGTGTTGTAATTTTTTCTTGATTGTCGCTAGACGCTATATCTAGTGTCTGTGTCTATTTTAAGACACTATATGTAGCGTGTCAATAGTAAATATGCTTATTTTTGTTGTAATTTTTACAACAAAGAAATAAGTAATGTATTTATGGTATAATTATGGTAAATGTCAAGAAAAATAAACTATAATAATTTTCAGAAATATGAGCCGGAGCGTTGTTGGGTGGGCGATACGCATAAGGTGTGCTATAAGACTCGCGAAGAGGCGGAGGTAGCTGCGAAAGTTGCGGAACATGATCATGGTGCTCCGCAGCTTTCAGTCTATAAATGCGAGTATGGGAATCACTATCACCTATCTTCGAACTAGCGCATGCCAGATTTGGGGGCTAGGATTGCCTCTGTTTTGATATTGGGACTTGTTGTGGAGTTTCCGCCTGTTTCCTTCTCTGCGAGGTGTATAGTGATAGGTGTTCCGGTAATACCGTTTACGCTAATTGGAGTGAGGGTGATAGTGGAACGATTGTCGATGTCTGAAATTTCTATATTTTGCTCCGTTGTAACTCCGAGCATTGCTCCATTTATTGATACTATCACCGCAGCTGTACCTGTTTTTAACGTATAGCTAAGTTTAGCGGTGCCGCTACCATAGGTATAAGAAAAATTAGTGATTTCTGGGAAATTACTAATAGAACTACTGATTGAAATGTGGGCAGATGCGGTACTACTAAGTCCAGCAGAGTTGGTTGCCCGTACCTGCACAAAACCTGACTGAGGCGAACGATAAACTGTGGAAATATTAGGTGTCGTAGTGGTAGTCTCAAAGTGTCCATCAAAATCTAAGTCCCAGTCGAATCGTATAATTTCTGAGTCAGATACAGCGTGAAATTCTATATTCTCGCCGGGCTGAGTAAAGTAGCTAGCAAGAGGAAAATTGACGTCCGGACGGTTTAGGACGTAGTCGGTACTACTGCTGAAACTGTCATAAGATGTGAATAACTTTCCGCCAGTAGCTTCGGACAAAGTTGTATATTCTGCGGCCGAATCGGTAGTGTTAATAACATAAATGTTGACAGGGTCAATGGCAAGAGATTTAGCTACTACTTGTTCGAAAGTGGTACCATCTCTATCTGGCGTATGGTAACCGGCATCGGTAAGTAGGATAATAGATTTGTTTGCCCCAACGCGCCAATTTAAGGCGTCCATGACGTTTACTAAGGCCGATAAGGTTGACTCTGGGGTATCTCCGCCGCCAAAGAGGCTAATACTATTAATAGCCGAAGTAAATGCTGCATAATCTGTGGTAAAGTCTAACAATTTCTTAGGTGAGGTAGCATCAGGATAGGTGGGGTTGTTGCTATCGATTAAATCTCCGTAGGTAAAGAGTGCTATGCGACCTCCTTTTTTGATTGTCTCCTGGGCGAGACGCAGGGCTTCAATCTTGTATAAATCTATAAGTCTGCCCATTGAAGCAGTGCGATCAATGAGAAAGGCAGTATCTTGTTTATCACTACCAGGGGATTTTATAAGATTGATATTGCCCACAAAGCGTGTACTAATTTTTTGTGCGATTATTTTTGCGGCGGAACGAAAATGATTATCTGATACGTAATTTAGATGACCGGCGGCGAGTGCATTGTTGATGAAGCTGGAAATAAGTTTGCCATCTCTGATTTCGCCAGAGAAAGAAAAACCGGCGCCACACATAAAATCTTTATCGTTGCACCATAAGCCTATTTTACCCAGCCAACCGGCAGGTTCGTAAGGGTCTTTGGCGCCAAGTATGCCGGCATTAGTGTAACAATTCGGGGCAAAAACGCGATAGTCTGAAAGATTCTTGCCCTTACAAGCGTCTGGGAAAAGCCCTCTTCCCTCTGGTAAAAATAAATACGGATCGCCAAAGGTGGCAGCGTAAACTACTTTTTCACTATCAAGATATGGAATTGAATTTGTAACAACCATTGCACCCTGAGAGTAACCGCCTAGAACGAATTTGGTCTTTTTACAGATTGTGCTGACATCTTTAATGTAAGATTTGAGTTCAGTTTCTCCTTGCTTGACGCTTTCACCAAAAGCAAATGATTTACCAGCAGAAATTTTGGCTCCGAGCGCGACAAGCGGCTCGGTCGCGACGGCGGGATACCTGGCCCCACCGTAAATCCCCATCCCAAGCTCATAAAAACTGGATTTAATTTTGATACCGTAGCTGTTTAGTGCGCGCTGTATTTCTGACCTCCAAGCAGAAAATTCCGCAGCTCCGAGGTTTTGACCAGAGCCTCGGGCAAAGATAAATTTAATATCGTCACAACTGCTAGCAGATGTGGGTGTAGCTAAGGGGAGACAGACGACAGTGAAGGCTACGGCACTGGCGGCTATGAATGCGAAGAGTTTAAAACGCATAATTCTCCTTTTTAAAGTATAAGAAGAAGTATAGAATAGGTAGTTTTTATTTTGCAAGCACTAGCATGATATTTTTTATGGGTCTTACCTGTAAATGTTGTAAAAATTACAATGGCTTATTCATGTGATATAATGGAATTACTATGGAAAAATCTAAGCAAAAAAGTTGGGACGAGTACTTTATGGATATTGCTGACGTAGTGGCAAAACGTAGCAAGGATCCATCTTCTAAAAATGGCTGTGTCATTGTTGACGCTAAGCATAGACCCGTTTCTTTTGGGTATAATGGGATGTTGCAGGGTGCAGATGAAAGCAAAATGACTTTAACCGAGCGTCCGATGAAATACTATTTCTCTATTCATTCAGAGATGAATGCGCTACTTTTTGCACATCGAGATGTGTCTGGTTGTACACTTTACAATAAGATGGCTTCCTGTGAAAACTGCCTAAAATATTGTCTTCAAGCTGGGATTATTAGATTCGTTTACCGTCAGTTTAGAGTCAATTCTTTTTCTTCTGATAAAAAGAAGTCAATGAGTAATATTGATACTGATGAGGCGGTAATAAGAATGCTTGCCTCAATGCCGCACGTAGAGACGCTAAATTTGTCAAATGGCAATACCTATATCGAAGATATTTTAGAATCGTATCCTGAGGGTTCCGCGGAGCGAGAGCGGCTGCTTAAATGGATTTAGTACGGATTCGGTTTAGAAAGTATTAGCGTGTGCCACGGTGAGGCGAAAAGCCAATGTGCTAGAACGTGTGCTAAATAGCCTATTCAAAACTTAGCCAAGCGTCATTTAGATAGCTTAGGAAATTATATTTTCTAGTCTCCTTGCTGCTTTTGACAGTTTTTGACAAGATGTATAGCTTTTCCTTTGGACGAGTCAAGGCGACATAGAATAATCGTGCTTCGTCTTCGAAAAGCGTTTTCTCAGTCTCGCCAAAAATATCATATAGACCGCCAGACTTGTCTTTACTGGGAAATTTGCCGGCATCTATTTCTAAGAGTATGACAACGTCGGCTTCTAGCCCCTTAGAGCGATGAATGGTGGAACATGAAATATTGGTTTCTGGTGTAATTTGCTGATTCTCCGCTAATAAACTGCAAAGTTTTTGACAAAAGTCATCTAGGAGGATACCCTTGAAACTTAAATTATTGTTGCGATGTAAAATTTTTATAGTTTTATCCTTGTTGGCAACAATGAGGTGATAAACTTTACTGATATAACGTTTGTAATTTAATGGTAAATCTTCTGGGAAAAATTTTTCAAAATTTGGAATTGGTATGATTGGCTCTACATTCATATCGATTAAATTAATTATGCCTTTTAGTTTTTTATTTCCAGCTTTGCAACCTTTATAATCCTTAGTTGATGTAGACATGAAGTAATTTGCGTTTTTGACAATCTTCTTGGCGCTGCGATAGTTAGTTGGAATAAAGAGCTTTTTGCAGTCCTCTGGAAAATAGTTATTGAAATTTATGAAATATTCTACATCTGAGCCGGCGAAGCGGTTGATTGCTTGCCAATCATCCCCCACGGCTAGTAGGCGCGCTGACGGACATGATGTTCTAAGTGATTGAATTAATGTCAGGAATAATAGTGAGAAATCTTGGTATTCATCTACAAAAATATACTCATAATCGGTTTTGGTGTTTTTAATTTTATCGCTAGCAAGCTTAATGATTTGATTAAAACTGAGTTTATTGCTCGATTCTAGTCTCGCTTGATACTTTTTAAACAGATTATTCAAGTTTGTCAAACTCGATTTCTGATTTGATTTCGTTATAGTTTCGATTTTTTGATCTAGAATTTGGTAATTTATAAAGAATTTTTGTTCTGCACGAGCGATAAATTGTTTTAGTGTAGCTTGCTTTTCTGAAATGTTAGTAATGCCAGTCTGCTTTATGAGATTAGACAGAATTTGATCTTGAACATCTTCTGTGAGTAATTTATCTGCGACGAGCTTTTTCCCGCCAAGACATTGATAAGCAAAAGCATGGAAAGTAGTGGCGATACTAGGAGGAGTCTTAAAAAGGGGCTCGCCATTATAACAGATTTTTGTGAGCCGTTCGTTAATTTCAGCGCGGGCTTTCCGATTAAAAGCAAAAACAATGATGTTCTCTGCGGGAATATGCTCATGGGTGAGAAGGTAGGCGATTTTGGCGACAATGGTCCGAGTTTTACCAGAGCCAGCTCTGGCAGTGACCAGGGTATTTTTATGGTGGTCGCGGACGATTGCAGCCTGGTGTTTATCTAGTAAATACGGCTTGCCATCATCGGTAATATTTTCTTTGAACCACTTAGCAATATTCTCCCGCATGCAAAAATTATAACTAAGAGGCGTTAAATCTTGCAAGTATGAGCGTTTTATTTACCAAGATATTTCTGGTAAATCATGTGCTTTTAGGAACTGATTGGCTTTACTGAAATGGTGGTTACCAAAGAACCCATAGTTTGCAGAAAGCGGAGAAGGATGTGGGCTTTCTAAAACGAGATGTTTTTCTTGGTTAATAAGGCTAGTCTTGGAGCGAGCGTCACGGCCCCAGAGTAGAAAGACTAAATGCGGACGAACTTCATCTAGATATTTGATGACGGCCTCTGTAAAAATTTCCCATCCCCGTCCGCGATGCGAGCCGGCACGGTGCGCTTCGACGGTTAGAGTATTGTTTAGGAGTAGGACTCCTTGATTTTGCCAAGATGTGAGACAGCCAGAAGTGTGCCTAGACTTCATTTCTTGAAGCTTGACCGCTTCTAACTCTACGCCAATATCGTTTTCGATTTCTTTATAGATATTAACGAGAGAGGGTGGAATTTTTTGTCCAGGAGGAACAGAAAAGGCAAGTCCATGAGCGGCACCAGGCGTATGGTAGGGGTCTTGTCCTAAAATAACAACTGTGACTTTATTTAAATCCGTAGTAAAGGCTCGAAAAACTTGTGATTTCTTTGGAAAAATTTGTTTGTCTTGATATTCTTGGTGCAAAAACTGGCAGAGCTCTTTAAAATAGGGCTTCTCAAATTCTGAGTTTAGAAATGGCCTCCAACTATCATGCATGTATTTATTATAGCAGAAAAACTATTATAGCCCTAGGTAGTAGTGTATAATGTAGATATGGCGAAATTGTTTTTTAGATATGGGGCAATGGGCTGCGGTAAAACGATGCAGCTGCTTCAAGTTGCTTATAACTATGAAGAGCGTGGACATAAAGTTTGCGTAATGAAACCAGCAACAGATACTAGAAATGGTACAAAATTAATTACCAGGATTGGCCCAGAGCGGGAGACGGATATCTGCTTTGATAAGAAAATTAATTTATACAGCGTAATAGAAAAAAAGTATAGGGACGTAAGCTGTATTTTGGTAGATGAAGCGCAATTTCTAACGGCGAAACAGGTAGACGAGCTGATGAAAGTAGTAGTGAAGCTAAATATTCCGGTGATTTGCTATGGTTTGAGACTTAATTTCAGACTGTCTGACGGCGGGTTTGAAGGTGCGACGAGGCTACTTCAACAGGCGCATAGAATAGAAGAAATAAAGACGATTTGCGATTGCGGTAGAAAGGCTCTCTATAATTGCAGATTCATCAATGGGAAGTTACAGACAGAGGGGCCGGATATTTTAATTGATGATTTAAGTGGGAAAATGGACGTAGAGTACAAGGCGATTTGTGCAAGCTGTTATTATAAATATCTGGAAGGAGAGAAATAATGCATATTGTAATAGAAGGTCAAGATGCCACCGGGAAAGATACACAGGCAGAGCTTCTCACGGACTATCTTACTAAGAAAGGCAAGAAAGTGGTACACTATGCCGAATCTGGAACAGGCAGCAAAGATACATTTATAGCGGAAATTGCAAAATTGAATTATGGTACAAAGCAAGATATTGACCATAGGACACGTGTGATGCTTTATTTGATTAATCGCTATGAACAATGGAGAAAGCTAGCAGAGCCGGTACTTGACTCTAATGGCATAGTGATTACAACGAGAAATTGGTTCTCGACCTTGGTTTATGAAGGTTATGGCGCAGGAGTGAGCCGAAATTTGATTAAAAAGCTACATAAGATCATAATGCCGGAGAGATATTTTCATCCGGATAAGATAGTGATTTTGACACTTTCGGATGCGGAGCGTGCTAAAAGACTTGGTGTACAGGTAGACAAAGCTGGTAAATCAAGAAAGAATGAAGTTTGGAAATCTCAGGCGGATGAATTTCAAAAGAAGGTGAACCACGGGTATCTTAAAGTTGCCAAGGAATATGACGTGCCAACGCTTGATGCGTCTGGGACGATTCCAGAGGTGCAGGAAAAATTGCAAAAATTGTTTGCTATTTAGTCATAGATGATGCTGAAAGTGGTAGACGAACTGTCAGATGCGGCAGTGAGTTTCCAGCCGTTATTTTGAGCTAGTGATTCCCCGATAGCAAGACCGAGTCCAACGCCAGAGCTAGTCTTATCGGTCTGATAAAAACGGTCAAAAATATGATCTAGATCTGCTTTTTTGATGGTGGCCCCGTCATTTTTAATTCTGAACGACTTATGATCTAAGGTGATGCTGATTTTGGACTTACTGTATTTAATAGCATTGTCGATTAGGATATTGATGAGTTGGACAAAATCTGTACGATTGATGGATTTTTCCAGATTGTTTTCTAGATGAAGTTTTAGCTTAATGCCTTTTTTCTTTATTTGAGGGAGATAAGAGCTGATGACGTTTTCAACGGTTTCTTTTAGATTGCATTTTTCGAGTTTAGCTTCTGATTTGATGCTGTCCATTCGAGCTAGTGCAAGAAGCTGGTTGTTCAGACGCGATAAGTCTTCGACTTTTTTCTCGACGTTGTCGAGCCACTGATTCCCTTTGATGTCGGCGGCCTCTAAGTTGGCCTGAATAACAGCAAGGGGAGTTTTGATTTCGTGAGAAGCATTGGCGACAAAGGTCTTTTGTGCAAGGTAAGCTTCTCTAACTGGTTTGACGGATTGTTCGGCTAGATAGATGGAGATAACGGCAATAACAGCTTCCATGGCAACACCGGTGACGATTAGTGAGATAAGTAAAGTGTTTAGCGAGGCTTGGCGCTCCGCATCAAGCTGCTCTTTTAAGTAATTATCTAGTTCGGCATTTTCGGTGTTTCTTAGCATATTCTGCTGCCCAGTCGACTGTGACTCCTGAGTCGGCTCAGGGTTTTGCGTATTTTGATTCGCTTGTGCGGCTGGATTCATTTCGCTATGGGCATCTTGCCATTCGAAAGGTCGAGGCGCGCGATTTTTGGAAGAACCAAGCGCAATGAAGTAGATAGCGGAAAAAGCAACTAATAATACAATAGTGGACGTGAGTAGATTTGTGAGTATAAATTTACGTTTTAGCTTTTTGAACATAGCTTGTAACCTAGACTCCTAATGGTTTTAATTTTACAATTACTTTTTAGTTTCTCTAATTTTTTACGAAGGTAACTAATGTAGACTTCTACGTAGTTTTCTTCGCCGACACTATCGCTACCCCAGCCATGAGTTAAGAGATACTCTTTGCTTTGGACGTGGTCAGGATTTTTCATTAAAGATTCCATGATAACGGCCTCTTTTTCTGATAAGTGGATGTCATTTAGAGTGCGGTCTTCTAAATTATAATATAAATCGCCGAAACTAATGATTTTTTCGTCTTGGAGTGGTGGACGGCGAGTGAGTGCACGAAGGCGCGCGACTAACTCCGAAGTCTTAAATGGTTTTGCTAGATAGTCATCAGCGCCAAAATTGAGGCCCTTGATTTTATCCTCAGCTTGTGAAAGCGCTGACAGCATGATAATTGGAGTTTTGATATTGCGTTCGCGCAGGGTCTTTAAAATATCGAATCCGGAAATGCCCGGAAGCATAACATCTAAGACAATAGCGTCATAAATTGGTTTGACTGCCAAATCTAAACCTTCTTCTCCGTCCGCAGTCCAATCGACGGAAATGCCGGATTTATCTAATACGTGAATCACGGCATCGGCTAGGAATTTTTCGTCTTCTACATATAATATTCTCATGATTTTATTGTACTATACCTTTCTTAAAGAAAGCTTAAAATCATTTTTTGTTCCTTAAAATTCATAGGGGGGGGGTGGAATTGATATGTAGTTTTACTGGGCGGGCTTGGCAAGCGCAGATAATTTCCGGTTCAGGGACTTGCTCACAGATAAAAATTACAACACGCTTTGGTGTTGTAATTTTTACGTTCGCAAATCTGGTCTAAATCTCATTATGAACCGGAAATTACCTACACTTGCCTCCCGCCCTCTGCTAATCCTTAGCTTCTTTTACTGTACTGTTTGAAGATAGGAGTGGAGATGGGTTGCTAAATACTTAAGTTGCCAAGTTTTTTGTATTACTTAGTACAGACTACCTTGTTCGGTGTTTCTTGCCTGTTATCATCCATGCGCGCCTCATTCGCATTGACGTTCAAGCAATACGCCCAATTGGCAATACTTTGGTTGGAAGACCAATATATGCCAGTCCCCCACTTGGTTTTAAGCGTCGGATATGGTTCCAAAGAAGTGGATTCCCATCTACCGACTCCTAAAAGTGCAACAAACTCGTCAACAGATGGAAGGTGCCATGAGGCACCGAGATTAGTACATACTGCGGCGGCATTAGTCCAAGTAGTAGATGAACTTACCACGGTATTAGTCCAGACTTTACCGTTTGAGTCAGTCCAACAGCCATAGGAGGTATCACAAGTACTCTCCCAATTCGCCGTCAGCGTAACAGAAGTCTTAGGAGTAGAAAGACTTATTGCGTCATCTGGATTATAGGTATTGCCATCGGAACCAGTATAATTAGTGAAGTTATAGTCTGTTCTTGTCGGAGCAGTAGAAGGTATAGTATAAGTATATGGATTATCACCAGTAACAATAGTCTGGTTGGATGGACAGTTAGAGCCGGAGTTACAGTTATAAGTAATAGTATAAGTATACTGGCTCCACCTAGCATAAAGAGTCTTCGTTCGGCTAGTTTTATCGCCATCGTCGGCGATTATAGTATAACTATCACCCGGTGCGTAACTAGTGCCACTGCCGTCTGGTTCAGTGTTCCAGGAGGCAAAGGCATAATTTGTCCTAGTCGGAATAGTATCTGGGATAGTAAATGTCACAGAACCTGCCATAGAATCTTCGGACTGGGTTTCCGGCATATTAGAGACT
>JAFRAU010000008.1 GCA_017405245.1 Candidatus Saccharimonadota bacterium | reverse complement strand
GCCGGAGACGAAGCTGTCCCTGTTCCGTCTATCCCGCGATAGTCGTACAATGTACGTTGTGCGAAGTGGGGAGCTAACAGATATAGTTTTAATTGTATACAACCAAAAATTGTAAATATGCAACAAAAATCTGTTAATTTTACTAAGTACTTTTTCACACTCCACCGGCTCAACCAAAGCCCGCCAGTATCCGCTTTCGTATATATTTTCTGGTTGGTTCTACTGGGGTAATGGTTACCTGTACAATCAGGGCACGTACGGCTACTGGTGGTCTACTTCGGCCTATTCTAGTACCGATGCTTACAATTTGTCCATGTATAGCTCGGTACTGGGTCCCCAGTATAACTATAGTAAGGCAGACGGCTTTACTCTCCGTTGCGTCGCCCCTATTGAAAAATCTATAAAGTACTACATTACTACTTCCGGCTGAAAAAATCTCTCCTGAAACTCCGTCAAAGCCAAAATTTGATTCTTATCATATTTTTTATCTTCTGGAACAATGATTAACTTATCATCATTATCATCTTTTCGCGTAATTACCGCAATACATTTCCCAGTATATTCACCTACCGGCTCAAAAACACCCAAAAGGTATGCATCCAGTTCCTCACCATCACCAGATTTCGTATCCGACACATAGCCATAATTTAGTGGATAAATAAACCCATGCTTTGGATGTTTACTTCCCATCGCACGGTCAATTTTGATAGTTATTGTTTTTCCAATATAATCTTTTGTGTCCATTTTTCTATTATATCAATCCTTTCCGCACTGCGCCTCTTGACTTTCATAAAAACAGTGGTATAATGACATAGGTAAGGGTTTTTAGTTTTTGTAACAGATGATAACCGTCTGTGGACTATAAACTCTCGTACTTTGAGAGGAGGAGAATTCTCATGAAAAAACCATATTTAAAGGACTGGTATTTCATTAGAATGTCAGACGGTCATCCGTACGACAAACTCACTGCCATTAAGGCAGTTTTTAATGAAATCGAGAAAAAGGGCATATATAATGCGCTCAATGTAGCTGGGGGTATAGGTATCGTCGGAAAACGCAAGATTGACGAGCTCGATAGTGAGCCTATCAAAGTCAAAATTTTGCGGCTCAGAAAAAGTCATAATGGCATCATTGCCACCACGGAACGATACGAGGAGCTACTTATCGCAGAAGACGGCATGGAAAACATGTCAGAAATCATCAAGAAATCGAGAAAGCTAGCCGAGGACGCCGCAAAGCGTGCCGCAAAAGCTGAGGGCGCAGTCTTAAAAGCCCGCTCAGAAAAGCGTGCCGCCGAAAATTCGGCACCGTCATCCCCGTCACGGCCCTCCATAACGGGTGTACCCCAGGGATTCCTGGGTAGAGTTATCAACATTTAGCACCCGAGCCCGCCATCAAGCGGGCTCATTTTTATCGTTCCGCTTATCCTTCCTTTTTCCGATAAAATATGTTATGATATATTTATGAAATTACCCATTGTCGCTTTAATTGGTCAGACTAATGCTGGCAAATCTAGCCTGCTTAATCGTTTTGCGCGCAAAAATATCGCCATCGTCGCCAGGGAAGAGGGAACTACGCGCGACAATGTTTCCGCCAAAATCGACAATCGTTTTCTTTTAATCGACACCGCTGGCTTAAAAAATCCCGAAGACGATTTCGAAGCTAGTATCCAAGACCAAATTGAAGGCGCAATCGACGCATCCGACCTAATTTTGCTCACCTTAGACAGCACTAAATTCTTCAACCATCACGATAAAAACATTGCAAAATCCGCCCTGCGCTCCAAAAAACCAGTTTTTCTCATTTTGAATAAATCCGACCGGGGCGAAGCCTTGGATATTAACGAGTTTCGCGCTCTCGGCATCCCAGAAGAACACATTTTCCGCACCTCTGCAACTACCGGACAGGGAATCAAAG
Source organism: Candidatus Saccharimonadota bacterium (assembly GCA_017405245.1). Classification (GTDB taxonomy): domain Bacteria; phylum Patescibacteriota; class Saccharimonadia; order Saccharimonadales; family Saccharimonadaceae; genus Nanosyncoccus. Next base: position 62,525 of record JAFRAU010000008.1, on the reverse strand, counting down.
AAGTAAAAAGTGAAATTTTAAGAGCCTTAGGAACTTTTGAAAGTCCTTCTGGCGAGCATAAGAAACCTCCTCTTAAAATTGCGCTTATTGGCCGTCCTAACGTCGGTAAATCTAGCTTGTTTAACGCTCTTGGCAAAAAACAGCAAGCCGTCGTAAGTAGCCGTCAAGGGACAACCAGAGATGTAAACCGTGCAGAAGTACGTTTTAAAGGTCGAGATTTAGAAATTTTAGATACGGCAGGGCTTAGAAAACCCGGTAAACGCGAGGTTGGTATAGAGAAATTTTCGGCCATTCGCACTCTTGCTGCCATTGAAGAATCTGACATTTGTTGTCTCTTAATTGATTCCACCGAGCCTCATAGCAAACTCGACCAATCTCTCGCCGGCCAAATTATCAATGCAGGTAAAGGCATTATTATGATAGTTACTAAATCCGATCTCTTAGAAAATGCCACCCCTACCAATTTCTTTGGTGATTCCAATATTAAGAACCGCACCAGTGCAGATTTTCTCCTTGATAGCTTAGAGAAAGATTATGATTTTCTACCTTTCGCCCCTGTTATTATCACTAGTGCCGAAACTGGCAAAAACGTCACTAAAATCTTCGACGTCGCCCTAGAAATCGACGAAGCCCGCCACCATCAAATCAAAACTCCGGATTTGAACAAGATATTGCGCACAAGTATATCTGAGCATCTTCCAGCCGGCCTCAAAAACACTCATCCAAAGCCCAAATATATCGTACAGACAGACACGAATCCACCTTGGTTCGTCATCCATGGCCACGACTTGTCACTACTTCACTGGTCTTATAAGCGGTTTTTGGAGCGCAAAATCCGCGAATTTTACCCATATCTAGGCACTCCTATCTTCTTTTCTTTCCGTAGTGATAATCATGACGATCGCAAGTCTAACTCAAAATCCATCCATGCCTCCCAGAAAGGTCAAAAATGAAACTAGTCATAGGCTTTGGCAACCCAGAGAGCAAATATAACTTTACTCGACATAATTTTGGCTTTCTTACCCTAGATTTCTATACCAAAATCAAAAATCTTACCTGGGAAAAAACCGACAAATTTAATGCTGTCTGGCTAAAAACCAATGCTGGCTCTCTGAATTTGCCAGGTACAGAACAATTTATTTTCATCAAGCCTCAAACCTATTACAATGAAGTCGGACGCTCTATTCAAGCCTTTGCTCATTTCTATAAAATCACACCAAAAGATATTCTTATCATCTGTGACGATTTTAACCTAGATTTTGGCAAAATTCGCTTCCGCGAAAAAGGTTCCGACGGTGGAAATAACGGCCTAAAATCCGCCATCAGGGAGTTAGGTACAGATTCCTTCCCGCGTCTCCGCCTCGGCACCGATGATAATCTCCGCCGCAAAACCGGCGACATCGATTTTGTCCTCAGCAAGTTTACCGCCTCAGAGAAAGAGCATCTTCCTGCTATTCTTAGAAATGCCTGTCAGCAAATCGACGATTGGCTAAAATAAAAAGGCCACTAGCTCTTCGTAATGCGTACACACGCGCTCAATTGCAACTATAACATCAAACGTTTTATTATTGTTTAGTCGTTTACACCTCCATCCATCTATTAGCTCCAAGCGCCTTTATTGCCCCTTTTATTTCTAGCATCGTTATCGCCTGAGAAAAATCCGTAGCAGGAAGCTCTAATTTCTTAATAATCTCATCACCATCATTTAGCCCTGTCATTATCGACATTAGTACCTTCTGTTCTACCTCTGTTTCAGCAAACAACGACACCTGTTTTAGAATTTCACTCTCTCGATCTTTTTTCTTACTCTTTTTTCTTGCTAATCTCTCCGGAAAGAGCAACCCTAAAAGAGCATCTGGCCCCGTATAGGGGATCGCTCCCTGAGAGAGCAAGCGATTACACCCCTCAGAATTAAGCCTATTTATATCGCCTGGCACCGCCATTAAATCCGCCCCAATATCTAATGCGTGCATCGCCGTATTCAAACTCCCACTTCTTGCCGCCGCTTCCGCGATGACCACCACATCAGAAAGTCCCGCAATAATCCGATTTCTGGCTAAAAACCTCGTTCTTATCTCTGTTTTTCCAGCCGGCAAATCCGACTGGCTATACTCTGATATTACCGCTCCACCCCTGTCAATTATTTCTCGTGCCAGTCGTTCGTGTTCTCTGGGGTATATTTCCGTAATCGGCGTCCCTAACACAGCTACTGTTATGCCGCCAGCATCTAGCGCACCCCTGTGGGCAATACTATCTATTCCGTAGGCCAGACCAGAAACCACTACCGCACCAGCCTTTGCAGCCTCATACGCGGCTCTATAAGCCACTTCCTTACCGTAAGCAGTATTCTTTCGCGAACCTACTATTGCGACCGTTCTGGGGCGTTCTAGGCCCCTTTCCGACGATTTTCGTAATAAACTACTCGTCAGTTCTTGCGCTAAGTCTCCTTTCTGCGCCCCCTCTTTTGTACTATTTTCTCCCAAAACCGGCAATTTTCCATAAAAATACAACATTTTTGGAATAAGCGCAAGCGTTTTTAACTTCTCTGTAAAAATATGCTCTTGGGGTCGAATTTCATTGATTTTCATAAAAAATATGAAAAAAGTGTTGACTTATTTTTTTAAGTGTGCTATAATGAAATCAGTTTGGAGCCACAAAAAGCTCCAACTGCACCTAAATAAATCATAATTTCTACTTCTATTGTAGCATACTTTTGCTAAAATAGCAGCAGAAGTTGCGTGTTCTTGAAGTCCTTTCGGTCTTATAATTTCTTAAAGGTTATAAGATTATAAGTATTACCTCCACTTAGAAAGGAACTACTTCGAGGGCACAGCAACCCCCATAACCGGCGGGCCCCAATTTTGTGTGAGGTGGGTCGCGCTTCCGGGGCTTCCCCGGTATCTGGTAAAAGAAGCGTTGTGGGGTACTCAAAGAGCCCCTAGATGGGGTTAGGTGATGCCCACCCTTACCTAACCCCGTCCAGGGGCTTTTTGATTCTACTCTCGCCCTCGTCGCCGCTTACGCTTGACAGTAATGTTATAATAATATTATGTCCAAGAATTTAGTTATTGTCGAGTCGCCTGCTAAGGCTAAGACTATCGAAAAATACCTAGGATCAGATTTTAAAGTCATGTCCTCTGTCGGTCACATCAGAAAAGATACCAAGGTAGACGTCGACCATGATTTTGCCGTTACTTACGAAATTGACGAAGACCATAAAAAAATCGTTAAAGACCTCGAAAAAGCCGCCAAATCCGCCGATACTATCTGGCTAGCGACAGATGAAGACCGCGAAGGGGAATCAATTTCTTGGCATCTCTTAGAAGTCCTTAATCTTCCTAAAAATACTAATCGCATTACTTTTCATGAAATCACCAAGCCAGCCCTAGAAGATGCCGTCAAGCACCCTCGGAAAGTCGATATGGATATGGTTATGAGCCAACAAGCTCGTCAGACCTTAGATATGCTAGTAGGGTATGACTTATCGGGCGTTGTTCGTAAAAAAGTTCCCGGTGCCATCAGTGCTGGCCGTGTCCAGAGTCCGGCTCTACGTCTTATTGTTGAAAAAGAACGCGAAATTGAAAAATTTGACAGCAAATCTTCCTTCAAAATTACTGGTGATTTTACCGGTGGACACCCTCAGGCCTCTTTTTCTGGAACTTTGGATGGAGAAGGCCCAGCTACCGAAGCCCAAGCTGAAAAGCTCTTAAAATCGCTTCTAGGGGCCAAGTGTAGTGTTTCTAGCGTCGAGCAGACCGAAGCTTTAAAGCCTAATCCAGTACCACTTGCCACGGCCGCCTTGCAGATAGAGGCTAATGCTAAACTTGGCTTTTCTTCTTCAACTACTATGCGTGCTGCCCAAGGACTTTACCAAGCCGGCCACATTACCTACCATCGTACAGATTCTCTAAATCTTAGCAGCCAGGCTCTGGGCAATATTGCCAATTACATTAAGAATAATTATGGCGAAAACTATCTTAAAGTCAGACATTTTAAGACTAAATCAGCTGGCGCCCAAGAGGCACATGAAGCTATTCGCCCTACTCATATAGAGAAAGAAACTGCGGGTAGTAACGATTTTGAGCGTAAACTATATCAGCTAATTCGCTCTCGTACTCTGGCTACACAAATGTCAAACGCCGTCGTTAATCGTACCACTGTAAAACTCATCTGCGAAGGCGGGAAACCAGTTTTTTCTGCCGACTCCCTTGGCCGAGCGGCCGTGAGCGATTCGGCAGAAAAAACTGGTGACCTCAGCCTTCGCAAAAAGGATACCGTCACCTTCATTGCCAAGGGAGAAATCATCGTATTTGACGGCTTTCTCAAAGTTTATGGTAAGTCCAAAGAATTAGAACTTCCAGAATTAAAGCAGGGTGACACTTGTAATATCTCTCAGATAGTCGCCCGTCAAACTTTTGAGCGTCCGCCCGCCCGTTATACAGAGGGTTCTCTTGTTAAAAAATTAGAGGAACTAGGGATTGGCCGTCCGTCCACTTATGCTTCCATCATGAATGCCATCCAGGCTCGCGGCTACGTCAAAAAAGGCGAAAGCGACGGTAAAGAGCGTAAGATTACGGAAATAATCATGGATAATGAGTCCGCCTCTGGTACTTCAATCGAAAAGCGTATTGTCACAGAAAAAACCGGTTCCGACAAAGGCAAGCTCATACCTACCCCCGTCGGAGAATTGGTCGCTGACTTTCTTACAGATCATTTTGACCAAATAGTCGACTATGGTTTTACCGCTGATGTTGAGACCAAGCTTGATAAAATCGCCGAGAAAAAGCTCGAAAAAGTCAAGATGTTACGCGATTTTTACACTCCATTCGCTAAGCTAGTCAAAGATTCAGATGATATCGCTAGGTATAACAACGCTAATGCTCTTGGCATAGACCCTAAAACAGGGAAGAATATCTATGCTAAAATCGGTAAAAACGGCGGATTTATCCAATTAGGTGAAAATGAAAAAGAATCTGGTGAAAAACCACGCTTTGCACCACTCCCTAAGGGTGCTACGGTCAAAACTGTTACCTTAGAGCAGGCCCTAAAACAACTCTCGCTCCCAGTCTTACCACGTTCTCTTGGTAACGCCAAAGACGGTACGGAAATTATTGCTGCCGCCGGACCATTCGGCCCATATCTTAAAGCTGGTAGCTACAATATACCAATGAAAGGCTACGATCCCTATAAGATTACCTTAAAAGAAGCTGAGCCACTATATCAAGCTAAAATAGACAGTATCATCGCCGATTGGGGAGAAATCATGATTATAAGTGGCGCCTATGGCCCTTATGTCAAAGGTCCTGGCCGCCGCAACAACGCCAAAATTCCTAAGGAAATTGACCCTAAAAAGTTAACTCGTGAGGAAGCAGAAAAAATCCTAGCAGAAAAGCCACGCTCCACTTCTAGGCATGCCCCACACAAGCGAAAAACCGCTAAGAAAACTACATCAAAAAGCAAGACGAAAACTAAAAAATAGTAGTATAGAACCAGCGCTTCTCGCAGACTACGCTGCTCTGCCGCTACTAGCCGTCAGCATTGCTAAAAACCACAAAAATTGGCTTTTTTGACGTACCAACAATACCATATTCTTGCATAATTCCGCTTATTTTTAAAGTTTCGTAAAATAAATTATTGACATTGTAAAAAATGTGATAAAATAGAATACAGAAAGTTATAAATATCCAGTTGACATTTTGCAAAAAATATGCTATCATAAGCAAAATGAATAATAATATCAGAGGTGGAATAAAGGAATAAATTTAATGGAACAGAATGCGGAAACAGTCGCAAATGCGATTAAAGGCAGCCTAAAAGTAATTGAGCAGGACCGCGAAAAAGAGATTATTTCTAGGCGTTTCGGACTGACCGGTCAAAGAGAAACGCTTGAACAAATTGGTGATATGTTATCTATCACCAGAGAGCGCGTTCGTCAGCTAGAAAAAGCCATTTTAATTCGCCTTCGTGTCTGTTCCGAAGAAGGTGAAATCAGCGAGTTAGCTGCCGCCGAAAAGGTCATCATCCGCAATCTGACCGAGACCGGTCGCATCGCCCGCGTTTCCACTCTTGCCGACAAGATTTACGGCCGCAAAACTACCACAAAAGAACGTGCTGGCCTTGCTTTTCTTGGCAATATTTCCTCTGTTCTTACCACTATTGATGAAAATGACCAGTACCACGCTGCCATCGGTATCGCTGAATATGGTACTGCCCCAGAAATCAAGAAAAAAGTCGACGAGATCGTCACTCTTATCAAGAAAAATAAGCAGCCAATGACCTTAGATGAGCTTGATAGTAAGCTAAACTATGAGCATCCTTCCCATATTGAGGCTATTGCATCCATTTCTAAACTTTTGGCTTCTCTAAACGGCCTCTGGGGTCTCGCTAAGTGGCCGACAGTCAATCCTAAGAACATTCGTGATAAAATCTTTGTAGTATTAGAGAACAAGAAAGAGCCGATGCATTTTGCTGATATCGCTGCCGCCATCGCAGAATCTAATTTTAAGCGCAAAAATGTCACTATCCAGGCTATCCACAACGAATTAATCAAGGATTCTCGTTTTGTGCTAATCGGTCGCGGTATTTACGCCTTAGATTCCTGGGGATACAAGAAGGGAACTGTCTCAGACATCATTAAAGATATTTTAGGAAAAGCCAATAAACCTCTCACCAGGGAAGAAATCGTGAGAGAGGTTCTTCATTCTCGCAAGGTCAAAGAAACCACCATTCTCTTAAATCTACAAAATAAAGATTTCTTCGAAAAAGTCGGTAAAAACTCTTACAAAATCGCAGAGAAGTAATTTGAAGATTATACTTTTTGCTGTTATAAGAGAAAATTTCTCAGAATATTAAATACAGAACTTTCTCTACACCATTTTTTAAAGTTATGCTAAAATAGTAATTGTAAATGCTAGCAGGAATTATTCACTTTATTTTAATGCCGATTGTCTGGATTCCGATAGTGGCTATCCTCGGTTTTTTGACCTATCGTAACTACAAAAAAATTAACCGTCTTAAAGTTCTAAACGTCGACAGTGTACTTTTGATGCTCGAAATACCTCGCACTAATGACAAAAAAGAGCTCGCCGCAGAGCAGCTTTTTGCATCGCTTCATGGTATTTTAAGAGATAGGACAGAGCTTAAAAACAGTGGCGGTGTTCAAGAGCATCTCAGCTTTGAAATCGTCTCTACCGGCGGACAAATTCGCTTCTTTGTCTGGGTGCCTAAGGTATTACAAAGCTTTGTCGAAGGCCAAATTTATGCTCAATATCCATCAGTCCAGATTTATAAAGTCAAAGAAGACTATGTCGACAAGCATGTAAATCATCCCGTAGCATATTCCTCAGAAATCACCTTAACAGAGAATGAGGTCTTACCAATCAAGACCTTCGAGAATTTCGAAGTCGACCCACTGGCTGGTATCACTGGTACTCTGGCCAAGCTTAACCCCGACAAGGACGAGGAGCTCTGGATTCAAATTCTCACCCGTCCTATCCCAGACGACTGGCACAAATCCACCACTGATAAGTGGGTCCAGAAAGTTAAAAGCGGTAGGAGATCATTCAATTTTCTCGGTATCGACTGGGTTTGGATCGTCACAGCCTTTGGGGCACTATTCCGCCCACCAGAGAGTGGTCCCGACGGTGCGCCAGCCAAAGTAGAATTATCAGAGCGTGCTAAAACCCAAATCGCCAAAGCCGAAGAGAAAGCCACCAAACTTGGTTACGAAGTCAAAATTCGTCTAGCTTATCTCGGCTCCGACCAAACTGATGCCAAGCTCAATATGCAGGCTCTCGTTGGCACCTTCAAGCAGTACAACTCTACCAACCTTAACGGGTTCAAGAGCCTTGGCGGTACTTTCGACAAAGCCGCATTAGATGCTTATAAAATGCGTCAATTTACCGACCACGGCTTCATCTTAAATATCTCCGAGCTTGCTTCCGTTTATCATTTACCCCACACCTCCGTAGAAACCCCTAATATCGTCTGGGCCACCTCTAAGACAGCTGAACCCCCTGCTCAGCTTCCTCTTATCACCGGAAATTCTGCATCAGATAAGGAAATATCCGCTTTTGGTCTCACTAATTTCCGGGGTATCAATCACCAGTTCGGCATGCTTCGCCGCGATCGTTCACGTCACGTCTATATCATTGGCCAGACTGGCGCTGGTAAATCCGGAATGCTAGAACTTTTTGCTCTCTCTGATATTTTTTACGACCAAGGCTACTGCATTATTGACCCGCATGGGGATTTTGCTATAAATAACCTTCGTTTTGTACCAGAAAAACGCATCAAGGACGTTATCTACTTTAATCCAGCAGATACTGAATATCCTGTCGCTTTTAATCCCTTAGAGCTATCCGACCCATCCAGAAAGCCCAATGTTACCTCCGAAGTTATTGGCGTACTTAAACGCATGTTTGGCGACTCATGGGGTCCTCGCCTAGAACATATCTTGCGCTACACTCTCTTAGCACTCTTAGACCGCCCAGAAACTACACTTCTTGATATTTCCCGTATGCTTACAGATAAAGATTTTAGAAAAGAGACCCTAGACTACTGTAAAGACGTCACCGTTCTGCAATTCTGGAAGCATGAATTTGGTCAGTGGAATGAAAAACAAGTCAATGAAAGTATTGCGCCTGTACTTAATAAGGTAGGGGCATTTACCGCTAATCCTATTATCAGAAATATTATCGGTCAGCCAAAGTCCTCTTTTGATGTACGCCGTATCATGGATGAAGGCAAAATCTTAGTCGTCAATCTATCAAAGGGTCTTATCGGTGAGGACAACGCTGGTATTCTTGGCGCTTTCCTCGTGACCAAGATCCAACTTGCCGCCATGAGTCGCTCCGATATTCCAGATGTTGAAAGCCGCCGCCCATTCTATCTTTACGTAGATGAGTTCCAAAATTTCGCCACTGACAGTTTTGCAGTTATTCTCTCTGAGGCAAGAAAATACGGTCTCAATCTGACCGTCGCTAACCAGTATATTTCTCAAATGAGTGATAATGTCCGCGACGCCGTCTTTGGCAACGTCGGTACTACTATCTCCTTCCGCGTCTCTGCGGACGATGCTCCGCTTCTCTCTAAGCAATTTGAACCGACCTTTGAATCTCAGGATCTACTCTCCCTTAATAACCGCAACTTTGTCATTAGCATGATTATCGGCGGCGAGAAAGTTCCGGCTTTCTCTGCCACTACTCTATCTATTCCGCAAACACCAAAAGATAACTTCGCTGCTATTATTGAGTCTTCCAGAGCAAAATATTCTCGCCCACGCGCGGAAGTAGAAGAAGAAATCAAAGAGACCATTGAGCAGTCAGAAAAATATAAAAGGGAATTATCAGATAGCGGACGCATAGCCGGCGCCGCAGGGAATTTACAGGGGTCGACCTCTGTTGATAATGCGCCCGAACAGGGAATTACCATTTCTAAAAAAAGCTACACTTTCCGCGCCACCCCCAAAGACGACTTTAAGAAGCTTAAAATCTCCCCTAATACCGCCGAAGATAAGGAAGGCCGCCCTGGGCTCAAAGATTTAGGTAAGATGGTAGAACAGGCCACCAGAGAACGAGAACAGCAAGAAAACTCTGAAACTCCAACTAGTAGCAAACAGGATAAATCAGAAAACGACGTCCAAGGCTCTCCAAAACATACCCCAGAAGCCCACGAGAGCCACGCTAACGCGTCTTTTAAGCATAGACGATATAATAAGCGTCACAGCAACAAGCATCACGGAAATCGTAAAGAATCGCCTTCCGCTAACTAAGGATTCTACTACCCAAGACACAGTAATTCCCCTGAAAATCTGGGGAATTACTAGTTCTCTACCCCTGCTAAGGCTATCATGACACTCATGTCACCCCTGTTTTCACCCCTATCTACATATAGTTTTGAAATTTCGGCCATCTATTCTCCCCTGTTAATCTCGCTTTCACCCCTGTTAATCTCTCATTCACCCCTGTTACTATATCTTATTCTACCTGTTCGACCCCTGTACCGCCCCTGTTATCTGAAATCCTAGGCCCTAGGACGCGATGTAGGGCCTTTTTTAAGCATAAACGTATAAAGACTCATGAAACATATAAAAAGTGCCTAGAAACACGCGTGAGTGGGGAAATACATACAAAATCAAAAGCAACACCAGAAATCTGCCAAAAATCGACTCACATCCGACGTATACTTTATCAACTTTTTGTTAAATGTTTAATGTCGCACAATGTATCTTTTACGACATTAAACCAGGTGGTATCTATATAAGCAATTTATACTACCATAATAGATTAAACAGAAGAATAGTATGCTAGTTTTATCGAACCGCTCCAAATACACACCTGTTACGGACCGAGTACGCGTTCCATCCGCGCCGCAGGTCCGCCTAACAGACGTGTATTTGGAGCGATTAAGTGAGATAATAGTCGAGTAAAACCATCCGTTGCATCGCCCTATGGCAACCTCTTCCGACCTCTTCTGGAATTACTTTTTCACGTCCACCCCTGTTAGACGCTCCATTTTAGCCTAAATTCACCCCAAAATCCGCTAAAATTCGCCAAATTTGACATTTCCCCATTTTCCTTTCCCCGCTTGTTTCCCTCCCCTGTTAGACCCCACTCCCACACAAATTCGATTTTAAAACCCCTCAAAAAAAAATCCGCTTTGTTTCCCTTCCCGAACAAAAACCGAACTTATAACCACCTAACAGGGGTCTACCCCTGTATTATCACCCAGTTCTCTACTCAGCTAGATAGCTTTTCTCTACCAGGTTACTTATAGTACCCTTTTCCCTCTATTCTTACATCTATATATTGCGGGGTAATATTTTTCTCTTTGACGTATCTAATCATCCTGTCCGCATCTTCTGCGCTGACCGCTGTCCCTCTATCGATATTAAACTTAATGTAAAAGTCATAGCCATCCAAGAACACGTGAATTTCCCTGTTCTTACCAGACGGCACTACTGCCCGATTCACCTTATAAGACAAATCCGCAAAATCTTGCTCTAATACCGCCACATATTCTTTCATCCTAGCGGTTACTCCGCTATTGTCCTCATCTATAACGCTCACTGTTGGCTGAGGCGTATTTCGCGCGGCTTCTACTTTCTCTCTTCTATCTAGCCATCCAGAAATCTCGAATACTACTATCGCCACAATCACTCCCAGCACCGCAACTATCAAAAGTAATTTAACAACTTTAAGCTGCTTTTGCTTTTTTCTAGCCGCAAACCTCTCAGATTCAGATTCTTGACGTTCCCATTCTTGCGAAATAGTACGTCCTACTCTTACCATATCCGTTATCTCACCCTTTTTTTCACGCATATTACATTACGTCCTGCGCTTCACTAATTAAAATTTTAGCAAGATCAAGCGCTGCTTCTGGCTTATACGTCTCATGCAGTTTTCGAGCCAAATCTTCTCTAATTTTTGGTTTGCTTACTAATTTCTGTGTTAATTCTAGTAACACTCCTGGTTGTTCTACCATTCTCTCATCACCTATCATCGCTACTGCGCCCATCTCTACTAGTCTTTCTGCATTTTTTACCTGATGGCTACCAGGTAATTTTTCAAACGGCACTAAAATTACTGCTTTTTTCAGAGCGGCAAGCTCCGCAATTGTCGTCGCCCCAGCCCTCGATATTACTACATCTGCTGCACCAAGCAACTCATGCATCGCCGAATTAAATGCCCACATTCGAAAGTTAGATTGTAGCTTTGCTTTATCCCACGTCTCGTATTTTTTAAGGTCCACCATATCTTCATATAATTTTCTACCTGCCACTAGGCCCACGCTAGCAAATTTTAGCATTTCCGGCAAAATTTCTCGTATCGCCTCATCAATATGGAGCGCCCCCTGGCTTCCGCCGGTTACCACTACTAGCGGTTTGTCTACTGGGAAACCAAAAGCTTTTTTTAGCTGTTCCTGGCGGGTTTTACTTACCACCCTAAATTCCGGCGCCACCGGCACACCAGTCACCACCACAGATTGGGCAGTACTCTTGGTCGCTCTGTCAGGAGTATTATTCGAGGAAGCAGGAGCATCGGAGTGAGCGGTACTTTTTGTACCGCGAACGAGAAGCGCATCTGCTGACGAAGAAGAATGCCCTGACAAAGCGACCACCCTAGCGTGCCGCATTAGTATCCTATTAGCCAACCCCGGCACCGCATCACTTTCGTGTACCACGTATGGTATTTTAAGCAACCTCGCAACTAGCCCTACTGGCAGACCCACAAATCCACCTTTCAAAAAAATCACATCTGGCCGATTTTCTTTTAAGACCATCCTAAAAAAGCTTTGGAATATACCTCCAATAAATCCAAAAAACCCTACGATATTCCCCCACACTATATCTTTTAGGGTAGTGCCAAAATTCTCAAAATAATCTTTCAATTTCCAAGAGGCATAGCGGTGAAATTTTCCCGCCATCACCTTACGCACTCTAATATACTGCCTTTTACCAGAAAGTCGAGCCTCATCACCCCAGCCTACCCCTATTTCTGTTGTAATTTTTACAACATTTTTGTAGTACTTCCTATCCGTCCAGAACTCCACTCTGGCTCTTGGTTTTAACTTCAAAATTTCACGCACTACCGCGACGGCTGGCGTAATATGTCCCCCGGACCCCCCGCCGACCACTAATATCTTCATTTCTTTTTACCTCTCTTCCAGTATAACACGAAAGTTGCAAAACCAATCCAAGTCCAAACGAAATAAACACCATACTTGTTCCACCATAAGAAAGCAGTGGCAACGTTATACCTGTTAGCGGAATCAACCCAGTCATCGAGGCAATATTCACAATTACATGCGCTGCCACCCAGGAGAACACTCCTATCACCACCAGGCTCCGCTCTGTATCAAGCCCAGAAGACACCTTTAATATCCTCGCCAGTAGTAAAAAGAACACTAGTACAATCACTGCAAGTCCTACAAATCCAAATGTTTCCCCCATTACCGCAAACACCGAGTCATTAATCGACTCCGGCAGATACCCCGTTGCCTGCACACTATTCCCTATTCCCACACCAAATAGCCCGCCAGTTCCAATCGCCATTTTAGCATTGTCAATATGATAATTCTCATCTGTACTTCCATCACCAGAAAATGTCGCCATCCTCTCTAACCTATGTGGTGACATTACAATCGACGCCAGTCCCGCCGCTAGAAAAACTAAAAGTACCGCCACAAAATACTGGATTTTAATTCCGCTCATAAATAAGATTCCAAGTATTATTGCTGCTACCGCAATTCCTGTTCCCAAATCTTTTTGAAATACCACCGTAAAGATTAGTGCTAGCACCGACACAATTAGATATGGTTGTAAGAAATCTCTACTTTCTAGCTTCCCTTCTTTCTTCCACTTAGCCGCAAGCTGTGCCAGGTATAACACTAGCCCAAGTTTTAAGACTTCTGCTGGCTGAAACGTCGTTACGCCTACGTTTATCCATCTACAACCGCCCATCTCGCAGACCGCTAGTGGCAAGTTCATCCACGAAGAAACCAAAAGTACCGCTGAAAGCACCAACCCCGCAAGCATTATCCACTTAGAAAATTCTCTTAGTTTGTCATACGGATATTTAAACGCAAAGATAAACACTCCTACTGATAAAGTCACCGAAATTAATTGCTTAACAAAAAAACTATTCACCCCTATCTGGTCTTCTGGCGCGGCCGTCGCATTAATAAAATTCGCCCTCTGCGGACCAATTGCATATATCACAATCAGCCCTATCGCCATCAAAATCAGCGTCAGAACTGCAATCCATCTTTCGCTCTTATGCTTACGCATAACACTATTATACCACAACTCCTCATACCATTTGAAAGTCAGGCGCGTGTCCTGACTTTCAAATCACACTAGGTTTCTTTCCGAAAGAAAGCCCCACGCCACTTACACTATTCCCCCAGCTGCTGCTACAAATACTCCAATCAGCGCCAAAATTCCAGCTATCACCCAAAATCGCATCACAATTTTAGCCTCGCCCCACCCCTTAGCCTCTAAATGATGGTGAATTGGCGCAGAAATCAGTAGTTTATGCTTAAATACCTTTTTCCAAATAATCTGTAACAGTGATGACCCTGCTTCCACAACTAAAAGTCCACCAATAATCGGAAGTAAAAAGAACGAATTTGTCATCATCGCCACTACCCCAAGACCTGCCCCCAGTGCAAATGACCCGACATCCCCCATCATAAATCTCGCTGGCGGCACGTTGAACCACACATACGAGAGTAGCCACCCCATTACCGTCAAACAGAATCCTGCAAGCATCCATTGTCCTTGGAACAGTGCAATAATTCCGAACGCCCCATAAGCTACCATCATTAGCCCTCCCGCGAGACCGTCAAGCCCATCAGAAATATTAACCGCATTAGATGTCGCCACCACCGCAAATGCAAATATCGCTATCATCAAAAATTCCGGCAAAACCCACTCCCCAATAAATGGAATATGAATCGAACTCCATCCCAGCTTGACCGCGAAAAACCATCCTAGCGCCACTCCTACTACTGTAATCATCGCAAATTTCACCGGCGCCCTCAGCCCTGCTGCTCCATGCCCATCACCAAATACATTGATAAGATCGTCAATCAGTCCCACAAATGCCCCGCCGAGAAATCCTAACAGTGGCAACCATGTCTGGCCCCTATCCCAGTTACAGAAATACGTCACTACTCCTACTGTTATCACGCCGACGATTCCCGCCATCGTCGGAAAAACGCGCTTAAATTTATGCGCATGAAGTTTTGTCATTATCGGCAAAAGCTTTCCGTCTACTGTCGTCTTTTTCTGCTTCTTCCAGAACTTATACTTATACGCAAAATGTGTATAGATTGGCGTCAGAAACATCGCCAAAAGAAATGAGCCCAGTGCTAGTAATAACCCGTAAAACATCTCATTACTAATTTTCATTTCTAGCATCTTTTCTCCTAGTTTAGTTCCCTGGTTTTATTTGTAAATAGTCTATCATATATTGGCTCATTTTGTCGAAAATTGGCATAGCATCCTTCTCGCCTTCCATCTTCTTGCCTTCCCCCCATATCTTTACCATTATAACATACTCTGGCAAGTTTCCGTCACTTGCCCCGCCAAATCCGATATAGTTTCCTACCGTTTCATCAAATGTATATGCACCGTCTTTAATTCCCTGGCTTGTCCCAGTCTTACCACCCACATAATACCCTGGCTTATCTATTCCTTGCGTTCGCTTATACGACCGGACATTGTACAGCATCTCTCGCATCGTCTTAGAGGTCTCCGCGGAGATAGTTGTCCGCACTGCCTCCGGAAAATCTTGATACAAAAACTCTCCTGTCTCCGTTACTTCCCCGGCCACCACCGTCGGTCGGAAAAAATCACCTCCATTTATTACCGAAGAAAATGCCGCCGCAAGCTGCATCATTGTAATTTGCATACCCTGTCCAAATGTCATATTCGCATATCTAGAATTGTACGCGTCTTCTGCATCCGGTTTTGTTATTACACCCGGCGCCTCGAATAATTCAATACCCGTATATTCACCAAACCCAAATTTATCATGATAGTACTGATATAATAAATCTTTTCCAGCCTGCGTAATCTGATTCGGATTCCCACCTAGCCACATTAATGCCGTCATTGATGATGTATTTAACGAATAATCTAGCCCCGTCTGCATAGTAATCGTTCCAAGCATCCCCTTATAGGCATTTTCGATTTTCCACTCATCCACCATCAAATAGCCATTATTTACATAAGTCGACTGTGGCGTCATTTTTCCCTGGTCTATTGCCGATGCAAAAGAGAAAGTCTTACACATCGAACCCGGCTCATAAGCACTTTCTAGCGGTTCGTTTACAAATACACTTGCATCTTCCACTTCTGCATAGTTTGCCGCATCATACGTTGGTAGATTCGCTAGCGCCCAAACTTCCCCATTCTTCGGATTCATCACTAGTCCAGCCGCATGTTCTGCTTTTGAGCTTTCCATTTGCTCTTTTAAATATTGCTCCATCTTATATTGTATATTTCTATCAATCGAAAGTACCACGTTTTTACCATCTTTTGCCGGCACTCGTACGTTATCATCACCAATCGACAGTGCTACATTATTCACATCTGTCACCGTTTTGAGTATCCCGTCTTCTCCGGACAGCTCTTTATCTAGTGCCCCTTCTACTCCGTATTGCCCCTTACCTTCGGTATTCACAAACCCAAGCAGAGATGATGCCATCTGCCCCTCAGGATACACTCTCGCATTTTCCTGTTTCAGATACACCGCAGCCACCCCCGCGTCACGTACCTTCTCCGCCGCTTCACGTTTCACTCCTCTCGCTAGCACATAATATCGCCGCGTCTTATCCGAAAATGCCTCATCAAAACTACTCGTCAAATTGTTACCCAAAATCGGCTTCAAAGCCGTCTCTACCTCTGTTTTATCCGCCAGCATCGGATCAATAATCACCGAATATACTGTCTCGTTCATGACTGCGACCGTCGGTGTCTCACCATCCATCAAGTAGATTTCCCCTCGCCGCGCTTTAATCGTACTCTGTACGATATGTTCGTCTTCCGCTCGTTTCACCCAAGTATTATGCTGAATAATCTGAATCAAAAACAGCTGAAAAAGTATCACCACCGCGGCAATAGCAAGCCCAATTTTTAAGACTTTCAGTCTAGTCTTCATTACTACATTATATCATTTATTCATTAGCATAACCAGAAACTTGTCCATCTGGCATATTGGAAGCCACTTGGGAGTTTTCTGCCGCTGCAATTGATGTCAGTCTTGCTCTTTCTACGGCTAAATCTTCTTTTTTCGCTTCAAGATCAGAAATCTCACTCTCTACATTCGATATTTCATAATCATAGGATGTCGCTTTTACACTCTGCGTCGCATATATCAATCCCAAAATCAGCACCATCATTCCGAAAATCGCCGCCGTACTCAGGCTCCCCAGCCTTCTTGTCGTATGTCTAACTGTGTTTTGGTTGCGAGACCAAGAATTGTTTATCATTCCTCGCCTTGATACATATTCGTTTCGCATTTATTTTTCCTTTTTACGATTCCTATATATTATGTTTGTATTTTAGAAAATTTTAGAAAATTTACTTCTCATCATTTTTCCTTTTTAGACTCAAAAGTGGTAGGCCTCCGTGCATCTCCCACTACCGGCCCATATTTTATTACTTGGTGTCATCTATATATCCTAAGACCGGAGTGGTTGTCTTATCCAGAGCTATAAGTGGATTAAGGTCCACTCCGGGAAGGTCATATATTATAAAACACCTACCAAGGCTCTAACCTTGGACGGAGGTTTCCCTCCACATGAGACCCTGCTGCTCTATTCTGAGCAACGAGGGTCAAAATAATTTAGCGAAAGTGTACTTTCACTTTTTGTGCGCGTGATTTGTTAGCGACAATGATTTGACGTGGCATATTTGCCTCCTTTTTGTTTATTTTATTTTTTTATTTTTAACAATCACGAGTCGCCCTACTATGCTAGGAGCTATTCGAACTACGAATAGCAGCCCTAAGCTTAGCAGATCTTGCTCGTGGGTTGTTAACTAACTCCACTTTCTCCGCAATAATAGGGCTTTTATTAATTAATATAAGCTCAGACTCTTCCCCCATGCTACTCGCATTTTTAAAGTAGTCTTTCACTATCCTATCTTCTAGACTATGGAATGTAATAATAGCCACTCTTCCACCCGGATTTAATAATTTCGGTAAGATAGGCATGGTTTTCTCAATCTGCGAAAGTTCATCATTCACGACAATTCTAATCGCCTGGAAAGCCTTAGTCGCCGGATGTACTCGCGTATGCCTCGCATTACCAGAAATAGCATCCGCCAGCACCTTCGTATCATAAAAAGGCCTATTTTCCCTGATGACTCTCGCAACCTTTCTAGAAAACCCCGGACTCATTTCTCCATACTTCTCAAAAATATCAATCAGTTCCCTCTCGCTCCATTTATTCACAATCTCAGCCGCAGAAAGTTCCTGCCGCCTGTCCATACGCATGTCGAGAGCACCAGACTTAGAGAAAGAAAATCCTCTATTTCCATTATCCAGTTGCGGAGAAGACACCCCTAGGTCAGCTAGTACTAAATCAAAAGTATTTCCACACTGTAAACATTGTAGCGCCGCACTATAAAAGTCCATATGCAAAATCTTCAAGCCTTCACTTTCGTACTTCGACTTCAAGACCTTCACCGCATAATCGTCCCTGTCTACCAGACAAGAATTTTTATAATTCCGCGTTACATCCAAAATCGCACTCGCATGACCCGCATATCCCGCAGTGAGATCAAGGTATGATTCTCCTTTTTTCGGATCAAGCACTCGCAATACTTCATTTAGTAACACTGGCTTGTGGTGTTCTTCCATTGTATATATTATAACATATATACTGGATTTGACGACGTTTGAGATCGCCCAACTAGAAATTTTGTCGTGTTTGTTTTTGTATGGTTTTTGTTATAAAACACACGTTGTCACCACGAACAGGAGTTCGTAGTCGTTGAGAGACTTAATGTGTGATGGTTGTTCATTAGAGTTAATTGGGAGGTGTTTAAAAGATGTGCCTACGGTTTTCGTTTCGCGTATCCTAAACGCGCGCCAAAACTCCTAGTTGGCCAACCTCAAACTTTTTTAATGTTCGTTTCTTAATTTTTTCTGTGGTTTTTGTATTTGTAATTCCACTTGTCCTTAGTTTAGCACAACTTTTCCTAAAAAGTCAAGGCTATTTTTCCACTTTTTTAGCCAAATTTAGTTTTCCACCGTATCTGTGGAAAACTGTTCATTGACATTAGAATAGACTTATTATATACAAACCGAACAAGATATGATTGCAGCACGGCCACTCGTGTTCACATTCCGTTCGGTTCCCTGTTCGGTTTTTTCGTTAAATCCTGTTCGGTTTCGTCATGCTCCAAGAGATAAAAATGGCACAATATAAATCCCTGTCTCTGGATCTCTATATGCCGCCGCAATATGTCCCACCACAATACACATAAAATCCGGCTTTTTTTCAGCTTTATCACGAAACTCCACTAAGCTCTTCTTGGCATCAGAAATAGCATTATCAGCCAGTTTAATTTCTATCGCACCATAACGCCCATCGCTAAATTCTACAATTGCATCTACTTCATCGCCAGATGTGTTATCTCTAAAATGATACAGCTTTCCGTCTAAATACTCTGCGTATATTCTTAAATCCCTTTCCACAAGCGACTCGAACATAAGTCCAAATGTATGATAATCTTGCATTAGTTTCTCAGGTGATAGCCCCAACACCGCACAAGAAAGAGACGGATCCACCAAGTGCCTCTTTGCAGACTTACCAATTCTTTCAGATGAACGATAATTCAAGGAAAACGATGGCTGATTAGCAGTCAAATATAAAGACTCTAAAACGCCAAGGTAATCTGTCACGGTGTGCCTACTTTCTATTAATTCTTTTTCGCCTTCATAAGACTCAATATCTCTAACAAGAGTATCATTTCTTGCAACAGAAGACTCGTTGCGCGCCAAGGACTTAATTAGCATTCTCATCTTTTCAGAATCTCTTTTGCGGTCCTTTCTCTCGTGAATATCCTTAGATACCACAGAATCAATATAGCTTTTAGATACTTCGGACGCATCCTCCGCCGACATTTTGATGACGCTTGGCCATCCACCCCTCACAATTATGCTAGCAATGTCAGGCAATTCAATCATTCCTGTATTTTTTTCAACAAAATCACCATCGAGCATTTTTTTAAGAGAGACTTCACCAGTAGAATCGCCAGACTCCAAAAGACTCATCGGTTGCATCCTAAGAGTAGTAATCCGCCCAGTCCCAGAGTGATACACTTCATTTTCCGCATCGCTTTTTTCTAGGCTAGTAGACCCCGTTAAAATAAAGTTTCCCGGCCTTCCGGATTCATCACAAGCGTGCCTCACAGCATCCCAAATCTGCGGAACAACTTGCCATTCGTCAAGTAGCTGCGGTTTTTTATCCGTAAAAATATATTTAGGATCTACCTGCGCCAATTCCTTTGTGCTATTGTCAGTTAAATATGAAACCGTCTCCGCATGCCTAAGTCCGGTCCAGGTTTTACCACACCATTTTGGACCCTCGATAGATACTGCACCAAAAACCTTTAAGAATTTTTCTACTTTTTCGTCAACAAGTCTCGGAATATAGTTCTCTTTTTCTAATGTCATAACACGCTCCTGCTTATTATGTCTCTATTATATCATTTCATTATACACTTTTCAAGGATTTTGTTATACACTTTTCAGGTATTTTGTTATACACTTTTCAGAAAACTCGTGGGAAAAAGTTGCATTTTTTCTCCCAAACTCGTGGGAAAAACCTGCATTTTTTATCCCAAACTCGTGGGAAAAAGTTGCATTTTTCCCCGTTGTATACCAAAGAATCTTAACCCTACGGCTACACTGCGATATAATAACCCTATTTTTTCACATGTGTGACCGCCTGAGCACAAAAAAGAGGCCTTGGTTCCGCTATGCAGCAGTGCTGTACCTCTAATACTCACATTATACCAGATAGATTACCGCCTCGTCAAGCCTTACTCATTGTAAAACTTGATGATTTTCTTCGTTTTTGTAATTACCATTATTCTACATTTTTTGCCCAATTTCTTAGCACGTCTTTTTACTACCCCAACGCTCTTTTCGTCCGGTAGGCCTAGACGCTGTAAATCAACAATGATATTGGTGGACTGTTTGAAGGCTAATCTCATATTATTTTCAAGAGTTCGGCTACTGCTACCATTAATTCCGTATTATATAATATCCCCAGGGGGCCTTTATTCGCCAAGGAACGGGAGATTTAAAAAGTTGTTCCTTGCCAGAATAAAAGATGGAAAATTCGGAGGTACTCTTGTTTTTACAAGATCACATCTCGCAAAAAACGCGGCGCTCCTTAAAAACTGCAAAGTTGAGGATAACCCGCAAAAACACGCGACGCCAAAAACTATAAAAGTCAAGAAAGCGCCGCATAAAAGCGAATTTCTCCGTTAGTGGTACGCCACTAACTTGATTAAAGCTACCTCTAAGTCCCAGGGCTATGCCAGTATCCGCTTTCGTATATATTCTCCGGCAACTACTACTGGGGTAATGGTAACCTGAACAATCAGGGCACGAACGGCAACTGGTGGTCTACTTCGGCAAATTCTAGTACCAATGCTTACAATTTGAACATGAATAGCTCGGAACTTAATCCGCAGAATAACAATAATAAGGCCAACGGCTTAACTCTCCGTTGCGTCGCCCTCTAATTAGTTATTCAGTGAACTTTCCAGGCCCCCACCGAAGCCATAAACAACACCCAAAACCATAAGCAACATCAAAAAACCATAAGCAACATCAAAAAAACCATAAGCGACATCAAAAAAACAATAAGCGGCATCAAAAAAGCCATAAGCGACATCAAAAAATCATAAAATAACCTTACGCGTTATATTCCCACCCCACGCTATCAAAAATCTTCTTCTGAATTTTCGTCGACTTAAAATGTTTTACTAGCCCCATATAGGATACTAGTGTACTAATATCCGCTCGTCCATTCGCTACTTTTCTTACCGCCAACTTGTACCGCTTCACAATTCTCGGCCCTGGCAAAATCCGATTCGGATACACTCTCGTACCGAGGAACGTCGTACCCCGATTAATATTCTGCACGTAAAGCTTTTTCGGATGAAGTTTTAGCCCTAGTCCAGATAAAAACACTCGTATCACCTCCACATCTCGCATCGCCATCTCTAACTTACTTTTAGGAACTAAAATGAAAAAATCGTCCACGTATCTACCATAGTATTTATATCCTAACGTAAATTTTATATATCTATCCAGTGCATCTAAATAAATATTAGAAAGTAGCTGCGACGACAAATTCCCAATCACTATGCCAATACCTTCCGGCTGGCAAAACAGGCTCTTAGAAGTCGGCATTACTAGCCACTCTTTCGGATTACCCCGCTTTTTCACTCCCTTAGTCGGGTCGTCAAAAATAATTTTTCGCCACAAATACTTTATCACATAATACTCTCGTGGCCATTTCTCGTGTCCGTTTGTCTCCACTCTACTGTTTCCAAATTGTTGTTTTAATCCTTCTACTGCCTGCTCATACAAATTTTTCCTTGGTAAGCTCATAAAATATCCCTGTATATCCATCTTCACAATATAGACTGGCTCCTTGAACTCTCTGATTGCCGAATTTTCCTGCTTTCTGAGCCTCTGTATTCCTTTCAGCACACCTTTCCCCACTCTACAAGAATAAGAATCATATATTAGCCGCTTGTCCCACCATTCTGCCACCATATTATAAATAAAATGATGCACCACCCTATCTCTAAACGGCGCCGCAAAAATTTCTCTCAGCACCGGATCATGCACTGTAAAAGCTATCCCGGCACTTGGCTCATACTTCCTTTCCAAAATATCATCTCTTAGTCTCAGCAAATTTTCCACTGCATTTTCTTCAAACTTCTTCTCATCTTCGGTCTTTCGCTTTCCTTTCCTCGCATCTAAATATGCCAAGAAAAGCATGTGAAATAGCCATTCAGAAAATTCCTGGCCGTTGCGTCTCTTATACCTTTCCGGTATCATTATTCTTTCCTCCTATCTTTTTCAGCTCAGCTTTAATCATGGTGTTTACATCCACCAAATCATTTTCCATTCTTAGCGTTTCTTTCACTTCGAATATTCCGAGTTCCATTAGATTCATGAGGTAAGCCTTCAATTCCTCATTTCTCTTATAAATCACAAGAAGACCGTTCCTTGCTTCAATCACACCATTAGATATTAACGTCAAATCCACCGTCGATTTCAGTGTCGTCTTCGCAAGGTCTTCTATAATATAGGTCCTATCATTTCCCGCGCAATGAATATATTTATTGCGCATATCTTGATTAATTTTGCGCATTAAAGCAGAAATAGAAGGGTAGACTTTCTTTGTTTCCACAATTTGATTAACCCTCTGTTCCCTCTCGTCCCTGATATTCTTAATCGTCCTCATTTCCGTCTTCGTCACTGGCTTTTCTAGCTTGAATATCACCATCTCGCTAGTCTCGCTCTCTACCTTCACCCCGATTTTCTCAAAGTTTTCTTTCAACAGGTCCAGGTGTCTTATTGAGACTATTCCCTCTTCGAATTTAGAATAAAAATCCCGGTCTATTTTAATCGAAGGCTCTATCCCGATTCTTGGCGCCAGCATGTGGACATAAATAAGGGCGGATTTTCCGCCAATTTTATACCACCCTGGTCCAGAAGAAAAGACTATCACTCGTGAATTATTAGTCATTTCCATTTCAAATACTTTCGACTTTATCTCTTGGTACCTCGTCGCAATTTTTCTCTGCACTGCCGCCTTCTCATCATTCTTTTGTTTCAGTCTTTTCTTGTCATATTCTTCCACTTGTTCCATCAGTCTATCATATGCCTTCTTCTTAGGTACTACTTTCTTAGCTACCTTATTTTTCGAGCTAAAAATTTGCCGCGCCACAGGCGCGGGAATTCCCTTTTTTGATTCTATTTTTAGTGGCAGTTGCGCTTGCTTGACCATTTTATCTCCCAGTTGGTTTAGTCTATTCAATTTCAGGAAAAAATTTTACTTTTACTTTCTTTGCTCCATCTTACGGCGTTCGCCCTTGGTGATACCAGATTTCCAGGGAACAGCGCTTCGCTTGTCCCCGTGGAAATCTATGGTCCAAGGGCTCACTTTTCCACCGTTTTCTCTCGCAACTTGGGGTGCGACAGAGGTCGCACCGCCAGGTTGCTAATTAGAGGGCGACGCAACGGAGAGAAAAGCCGTAGGCCTTATTATTGTTATGCTGCGGACTAAGTACCGAGCTATTCATGTACAAATGGTAAGCATTGGTACTAGAATACGCCGAAGTAGACCACCAGTAGCCGTACGCGCCCTGATTGTTCAGGTTACCATTACCCCAGTAGTAGTTGCCGGAGAATATATACGAAAGCGGATACCGGCGGGCTTTGGTAGAGCCGGTGGAGTTGTTGCCATACCCATAAGTATTCATGAGCTTTGCGAAGGAATAATCTGTACTGCTACTTCCGCCGCTCGGTAGTCTCCATCCGTACGGACACACACTGTTTGGCGCATCCCCACTGTCGCCACCAGACCTAGCTGTTGCCGCAGCCCAGTTGTAGTAGGCACCAATCTTTTGTGTTTCTGCTGCTTGACCAGAAGTCGAAGTCGTATCGGCCGTAGTCGCTGTATCAGAGCTACATGATGAGCCGTAGCCATAGTAGGTGTGATCATTCGTCACAGTCGTATCTGTCGGACCACCAGATGGACAAGATGTTAGATCGCTTTGTGTGATGTAGTTATTAGATGGTCTCCACCTGATTACACCGCTACTAAGAGTCGTATATCCGAGACTTGAACCCATATCCTGAGTAAGGTTGGTATCATAGCTGTAATAATACTGCGAAGTCTGTTGTGGGAAGGCATAGTTCTCTGTCATCCAGCAGTGCTGGTCTGCGAGCTTTCTAATGCGATATTTGCCGCTCTGAATATAGCCACCTTTATCCGCACTTCTCACATCCGCTAGGAACACTTCTGGCACCTTCGCTGACGTTGCGTTTACCATAGAAGTTGTTACTGTACCTGCCGTATCACAAACTTTTTGGTTAGTAGGGCTAGATGTAGTTGTCGTCGTAGACGGCCCGAATGGCATCTCCTGCATGAACGATACGGTTGACCAAGTAGTTGTATACTGATATGGTTGCGAATAGTCAATGCCAAAATCCGGTACCTGAATCCTCATAGTATAGTTTGCCGCATAAGCCTGTGGGAGTGTACAGGATACTTTTAGCACACTATTTTCTACGTACTGTGTTGGATTCGTACAAGTATAAGTCGTGTTCTTTGGTCCACCAGTTAAGGTAATTGTCGGAGCAGTTTCTGGTGTACTAGCCCCCGGCCAGTTAGTATAAATACTAGTAGTCGCAACTAGTGTCTGTGTTGATGCTGTTCCTACACTTGATGCTGAAAGTGTCGACGGCCTAGCATAAGTCGCCGGTGAAAGTCCAAAGACAGTCGGAGTAGTAGATGCGTTCCCTACTGCTGTATAAGCTACTGTATTAGAATAAGTACCAGCCGGCTTAGCAATCGTTGCACGAACTCCATAATACACATCTACGGGAGTATAGTTGGTATCAGAAGCTGATGTCGCATTTGCGCTACCACTCTGGATTAGCTGATCATCACCGCTCTCCGGTACGGCCGCAAAAGTCTGTGTGACCTCAGACGGAACCGCATTAGTCACGACTGACGGTACCGTCGTCCAAGTACTTGGTACCCCAGAAGAACTACTTGAAATTGCATAGCCCCAGGTATTCGCCGCTAGTACCGACTGCGACGCAGGTGTCGCCGCCGTCAGAGTACTTATACACTCAGACGAATCCGTTTCAAGACAGAGACCAGTGCTAGTCGCAGAGGAATCCATACCGAGATATAACTTATAGCCACCCGGCGCATTTGTCTTAGTTTTAACTGTGCTCTTTACAACTGATGTTCTACCTTCACCAGGATATGCATCAACATTGATAGCTACCGCCTCAGAGTCAATGTTGATAAAGTAATCGACCTCGTTTAGTGTTGCACTAACTTGTGTTGCCGCATCCGACAATTCTGCCGGAGCAAAAATTGATGTCGACATAAAAGCCGCCACAAACGCCAGCAAAAATACTGGTACTGCACCCGTAAAGATCTTTCTAGCCGTCCTCGAACCCTTGAAGCGTGCGATTATCCCTAGCCTCGATCTACTAGCTAGGCTACCGCGCGTCCGATTAGGCTGATTTATTTTGCCCATCTTTGGACCTCCCTTATATTTTGTATATTTAATCTCCCAAGACTATGCTAAGACAGCCTCGATAAATCCATTATACATAACCGAAAACCATAAAGCAAGTGTTTTTTTATTCACTTTTCCACAAATACCACATTTTTTCCGGAGTCATGCCATGCAATCCCTCCCGCGGGCTCCCCGACCAGAATCATTTTCCGGAGTCAGGCTATGCAGACTGGTTAAGTACAAGGTACTTGCTTTTTTACAAAAAGTCCTTTATCATGTAATTAGGCGCACGTTAGCACAGGGCTATGACTTTATCTTTATAAAGCAATCCCTCCCGCGGGCTCCCCGACCAGAATCATTTTCCGGAGTCAGGCTATGCAGACTGGATCACGCCGCCGTAGGGATAAACTCCTACGGTACCGCCCAGAGCAGTGCGATAAAAATGCCTCACGCAGGGGCATTTTTGCTACTATTAGCCAACTAGGAGCTCTGTTTTCTCGATTGGGTCATCCATAAAAACTCTATATTCCCTTAATTCCTGCTCGTCTAAAACCAGTGGCCTTTCATCATAGCTTGGTATCAGAATCGCCTTTAACTTTCCCGATCTTCTCAAAAAAGAATATAGCGGCAAAAAATCCCCATCCCCACTTACTACTACGGCTTTATCATAATGACCATTATATTTTCCAAGTACTCCCACAGTTAAGTCTACGTCCACATTGGCCTTCATATCTATCTTCCCATCGTTTCTTCTGTACGGCACCGCTTCTTTAAATTCTAATTCAAATCCCGCCCTGTGATATGCTGCATACTGTTGTCTATATCTCTCTTGTTTTCCAATAAAAACAATCGCTTTAACAATTTTATATCTTTTTCTTAGATATTTTCTAAATTTATGATAGTCCAACTTCCATCCAGCATTTTTTAAGCTTTTATATAAATTCTGCGCATCAATAAATGCAAAATTATGTTCATCAACTTTCTCCACACTTCTCCTTTGTGTCATTTTAGTTATATAATATGTATTTCTATAAGATTCTAGCCAAATAAATCAATTTCTATATGAATTATATGTCTATATGTGTCTTTTTCGCAAGCATATCCGTTACAATATGATATAATAAATAAAACTACATCAAAAAAAGGAGTAACATGGCAGATTTTAACAAAATTTTAACCCCAGGTAATTATAAGGATGGCGAAATTAACGTTGTCGTAGAAATTCCAACCGACAGTAACCACAAAATTGAATGGGATAGGGAGAAGGCCTGTTTCATGCTCGACCGTATCGAGCCTATCGCTTTCGCAAAACCTACCAACTATGGTTTTATTCCTCAGACCTTGGACGAAGACGGCGACGAGCTAGACGCTCTCATCATTACTGACCAACCTTTGACTACCGGTATTTATCTTACTGCCAAGGTTCTCGGCGTCATGAAATTTGTCGACGATGGCGAGGTCGACGACAAAATTATCTGCGTTCCCGCAGACGACCGTAATAATGGTGATGCCTATAATTCCCTTTCCGACTTACCAAAACGTATATTAGAGCAAATTGAGTTTCACTTTAATCACTACAAAGACTTAAAGAAACCTGGTACCACCAAAGTAGAAAAATTCGGTGACGCAGAAGAAGCCAAACAAGTTATCGCTGACGCTATCGACCGCTGGAACAAGAAATAATATTATTGGTTCTCTATAATTCCTTTATCTCTACTCTCACCTGCTCCGCTGTATCTCTATCACGCACCGTTACCGTGTTATCGGACAGTGTGTCAAAATCTATCACTATACATTTTGGCGTGCCAATCTCATCTTGCTTGCGATAACGTTTGCCAATATTCCCAGAATCATCCCAAGTCACATTTCCGTATTTTTCACGAAGCTTTGTATAAACTTCCTTAGCTTTTTCAACTAGCTCCGGCTTATTTTTAAGAAGTGGTGATACGCAAAATCTATACGGCGCTAGTTCTTCCGGCAGCCTCAATACCACCCGTGCTGAGTCACCCACGGTATCTTCTTCGTATGCTGCCGTCAGCACCGCCATCACTAGCCTCTCTACCCCAAAGCTTGGTTCTATCACGTGTGGCACAAAACTCTCCCCAGTATTCTTATCTCTGTATTCCATGTTTTTGCCACTCTCACGCGCAATATTATTAAGATCAAAATCCGTCCTATACGCTATTCCCATCAATTCTTCTCTACCAATCGGAAAGTCGAATTCCACGTCTATCGTCCGTTTAGAATAGTGTGCGAGATCTGCCCCCTCCACCTCTACATCATGAATCATTTCTGCTGGTAGTTTCATCTTATTTTCTAAAAAGTCATGACATTCTTTTAGTATCTTCTCAAAATTCTCTTTCCAAGTATCAGGATGCACAAAGTACTCAATCTCCATCTGTTCTAGCTCCCGACAGCGAAAAATAAAATCTCTCGGCGAAATTTCATTTCTAAATGCTTTTCCCTGTTGTGCAATTCCAAACGGTATATTCGGATAAATCGTATCTACTACGTTCTTATAATTCGTGAAAATCCCTTGTGCCGTCTCTGGCCTGAGATACGCCTCGCTTGTTTCATCCGACACTGCTCCGACATGCGTAGAGAACATCATATTAAATTGTCTCACCTCACCCCAAGCATGCTGACCACAAGTCGGACATTTCACGAGCGCCTTATCTAAATCTAACTTGGTTACATCCGCCTGGAAATCCCCCAGCTTATCCGCCCTAAATCTTCCTTTACAATTCATACATTCTACTAGCGGGTCAGAAAACGTCTCTGTGTGTCCAGATGCTTTCCATGTCCTAGGATTCATAATAATCGCTGCATCTACACCGTAAATATCGTCTCTTTTTTCTACAAAAAACTCCCACCACGCATTCATAATTTTTCTTTTAAGCACAGTCCCTAGCGGGCCAAAGTCCCAGGTTCCAGCCATTCCGCCATAAATATCACTACCTGGAAAAATAAACCCACGTCTCTTGCATAAGTTTACAATATCTTCTAGTTTGCTCATATAATTATTATATCACATCTGATTTAGGGATTTGGCAATAAAAAGAAGCTCCTCGACCATCTTATCTATCCCTGTCACTTTCAGCACTAGACTTAACTCTGCCGAAAGCATCAGCCGCATCACCTTTATTTCATTTTCAGATATTTTGCCCGCCGTTGTTGGCCTTAATGCTTTTTCTATACTTTCCCAAGCATAAGTCTGTCCTTGCTTCAATTTTTCCCCAGTTATATCCGTATAAAGGTTTATCTGTTCTCCGAGAAGCGCCGCCAAATTAAAGTAAAAATAAGTCAGCACTACGCTTTTATCTTTCTTTTTATTCAGTGCTCTGAGCGTCTGCACTGTCAACTTAAAAAATCCCGGGTTATCTACCATCTCCGCTGCTTTTGATACTTTTTTCAAAATCTCCGCCGCCACTTCTAGCGCATCCAAATTCGTGAGTAAATTCTGGTAAAACTCTACTGCCTTTGCCGATGTCAAAGTTAACATCTCTGATTTACCTTGAAGCAGCACTACCTCTGACAGAGAAAACATCTCCACCCCTCCCGCTAGTTTTGATTTTTCTTTTCTTACCCCCTTCGCCATCACTGACATCTTCCCTTCTGGTGTCAAAATTTTAAGAATCCTATCCGCCTCACCGTAATTTGTCCGCCTCAATACGATTGCTTGCGTTTTTATGTTTCTACCGGCCATATTTTATAATCGCCTCCTCTATTTCCTCTGGCCGCATCTTATTCTTGTCTAATACCCTCACTACTCCATAATCAGAAAAACTGGTATTAAAAAGTGTTAGCCCCGTTACAATTACTACTGGTATCTTTTCCGTATCGCTATACGACACCAGCTCGTTTAGAAAAGTGAATCCATCTGGTCCATCAAGCAATATATCTAAAAATAATAACTCCGGCAGTTCCCTATCTATTTCCGCCATCGCTTCAATTCCATTACTAAAAATGCGTGTTTCTCTTCCTAACTTTTTCGCTACTCGCGCCACACACTCCGCCATTATCTTGTCGTCATCTATTATATATATCATTAGAACAATCTCGCTTGTCTTGATACTGGTAGCTCCACGAAAAAACTCGTTCCATCTCTATGTCTAATTGCTCCCACTTTCGCATTCATGTACTGAGAAAATTTAGATGCAATATAAAGTCCTAATCCAGAGCTTCCTGGCCGCATAGCAATACTCGTCGGTTTTTCCACCCAGCCTTTTTTGAGACTCCGCCATACATCCATTGGCAGTGCCGGCCCAAAATCCCGCACTTCTAGTTTTACCTTATCGTATTTATCATACAAATTCAGCTCACTTTCAGTATCTTCCCCAGAATATTGCATTGCATTAAGACAAAAATTATAGACAATACTTTTAAGAAGCTCTCTGTTAGCTACCACCAGTCTAGCTCTATTTCGATAATCTATCACTAAATTCCGGTGATTAAATCTATAAAGATATCTCAGTTCCTCGGTTACCTCATCACATACCGCTCTTACCGCCACTGGCTCCATCTCAAACATTTTTTCATCTAACCTACCAATTTTTGTTAAATCTTGGACTTGCCTTAAAGCTCTCTCCGATACACCTACCATCTGTTTTTGAATTTTTTTAAGCTCCCCCTCGTCCTCTGCATATTCCATCGAAAGCGCTAGTTGTCTTAAAAGCCCTAGCGGTGCTTTTAGCTCATGCGCTGCCACCAAAATACCATTTACCTCACTCTCCATATTTTCATTCTATCACAACAAACTTTTTGAAATCAAGCATAAGCATCTAGTCAAAATTTATTCCACAAAAGCCCTCCGTGCAGAAAAATATTCCGCAAAAAACCTGATGTAGTCACTAACCAAAATGAAAGCTATTGGTTGTATCGCACAGTATCCAAAACTCTCTGGAAATCTTGCTCAAAAATCATCGCATCGGTTTGCAAAACTGCGGCCTTATCCCTAATCTTAAACACCGCCACAATACCTTGAAGCTTCGTACCTGGCAGTTCCCCGGTATAAAGATTGGCATTTTCCCCATTAATTGGCCTTACCGAAACCGTAAGACGTCCATTTCTCACATAGTTATCATAAGCCTTAATATAGGTATCATACGCCTGGTCCTTAATAATCACCCTGAGCGCATTTATCGTGTCATTACCTATTGGATAAACTTTACCTGGATTCAAATACGCCTCATAATCACCACCAGAGGTAGCCGCTTTTGCCTCATATACGCTCCATGTTTTTGGATATTCAAAAGATAATTCTCCATAATCTGCCGGCCCAGCAAATATCTGATACGGCTGTTTTTCTCTTTCAATAAATTGATTTTCTAGTTCCTCAGCTTTCTCGTTTACTGCACTTGCCACCGCAGCACTCACCTGACTATCTACATCACTTTGCGCTGTATCCCATTTAGAAAACATCCAGATAAATAACGCTATAAATGTCACCGCCACAAGACCCACAATAATGAGCAAAATCATATAAATAGTACTTTTATTAGCACCTGGCTTTGCCACTGGCACTAATCGTGCAGTCTGTTGCATTGGAGAACCAAAAGACCCGCCCATCGGCTGCGCCATCTGAGACTGGCCCATCGGTCCAGATTGTGATTGATTCTGCATCGGCTGATTGCCATAACTCGGCTGAAACGGTTGATTATCCATATATCTATTATAACGCTTATTTTATTCTTTTGTAAAGTCCTTTTGAATTACTGTAATTTCATTTTTAAGACTATCTAAATCCGTCTCAATTTCTTTTGCTAATTTTATCGCCGACTTATATTTTTCGGTTGCAGTATCAAGGCTAAATTCATCCGAATAGAACCAATCTACCGCCATATCTAGTTCTTTTATTTTATCGCTAATTGACTTCTTTTCTTCCATGGTATTACCTTTCCTTTGTCCTTTTACTTTCGTCATTTTACATAAGTTTACTCGATTTTACTCTTTTCTTTCTTTAACTTTAATAATTTCCGCCTCCGCCAACGCTTCAAATGTTGTAATTTTTACAACATTTCCCTCTATTATGTCCCCGGATACTAACGCATAACCTTGTTTTAATACTCTATCCGGATTTAGCCCATTCAGCAGCTTTTCCTTGGCTCTCACCTGCTCTATTGCCGTATCAATCTTATGTTCAGCCTCATCTTGTATTCGATTTAGCTTCGAGTTAAGTTCACCTTGAAGATGTTCTATTTCCTGAGTTATTCGATTGCCAATCTCTCTAATATTCCTGACGACCTTAATTTTTTCTGCTCCTTTATCCGCAGTCAACATTTCCGCCACATTAGACGGTGTCGAAGCTCTTATATCTGCCACAAGGTCTACTAGGCTTTCGTCCACTTCATGTCCAATTCCTGTTATCACCGGAATCCTCGATCCTGCAACTTCTCGTGCTAAGGCCTCATCATTAAATACTGCTAGGTCATCTGCACTTCCACCGCCTCTTATAATTGCAATTATCTGTACCTCGGCCTGTTCATTAAAATATCTTAGCGCCGAAATCATCTGGTCAGCCGCGTTCATTCCCTGTACCTGCGTATGCGCAACTTGGATTTCAAGTCCACCCCACCTACTATTAATAATCTTGCAAAAATCCGCATATCCCGCCGCCTGCGTCGAAGAAATTACACCTATCTTTACTAAGTTCTCCGGAATCTTCCGCTTTCTCGCTGGGTCAAACAGTCCCTCTTTTTCGAGTTTCAGTTTTAGCAGCTCAAATCCTTTCTTAATACTTCCCTCCCCCACCGGCATAATCTGCTTTACCGTTAAGGAAAACCGCCCCCATCTTGTCACTTTCGGCAGTGCCTTTACCATTATTTTCATACCATCTTCTAGTGGCACTCTAAGTTGAAATACTGGCAAGAAACAACTTACCGTTGCCCCATCCTTGTCTTTCAAGTCAAAAAACACCCATTTTCCTTGATTAACCTTAAAACTGTCAACTTCACCCTCTACTACTACCCCTGTATAGGCATATTCTAGCGTGCCATTGACAAGATCTAAAAACTCTGAAACACTATATTTTTCTATTTCTTGCTTTTTCTGCTTTTCTTGCTTATATTTCTCATTTATCGCGTCAATTTCCGCAAAAAAGTCTTCATCCATCTTAGCCACCCCAGACTACTTACCTTCTTCCGTGTCTTCCAACAGCTTTTTCGATTTTATTTCGTATCTTCTGCCATTCACCGGAGAAATATAATAATCTTCATTCACTAGATTTACAAATTTAGTCAGTTCCTTCTCGTCTAATATATCTATATACCCATCCTCACCAGTTAGAAGCTCTAAGTCCATCTGGTCAGCATAATCAATCAGCTGTTCTTGACTCATCTCATTTTCAAGATCAAAAGCCTGCACTTTTTTAAGCAATGGTTTCTTATCTTGCAAGAGTTCATTCAGTGTCAGTCCTTCTGACAATTTCAACTTATATTTTTCTTGTAGTTCCTTCGCTTTTTCTTCCGCAATCACCTGAGCCTTATAATCATATTGAAACAGCGCCTCAAATTTTGGCTGGTTAAAAATTATCACCGTCTTATCAATAATTGCCACCTGATTGTCTGTCGGCATCTTGATCGCAACCTCAGCTGAAAAGGGCTCAAAACTTTCTCCGTTTAGCTCCCAAGATTGCGCGCCCTTAATAGCAGATGACGCTGCAATCCCCTTTGCAATATAAAACGTCTTCGTTCCCTTATCCCCGCCCGGATAGGAAAACTTAGCAATAATTCCCTTTATTTTCTTAAACTCATACTCATTATCAGAGAAATAATCAATATCCTTATATTCATTCTCAATCAAATGAATCAGTGTTTCTGCTCTTCCTACCTTGGCAAGATTCGTTCTGTAAATCACCTTGTCTTCCCCATCAGACATTTCATATTCTCTACATTCCAGTCCCTTATCAGCCTCTTCAATTACGTACTTAATCGCCACATTCATAAACATTTCTTTTACATTACCAGTCAAAGAATCAGAATATCTCACCTTGTAAGGTGTGTAGTTTTTATTAAACAAAAATAGCTCCACCGAGACATTGTTCTTTATCTCGTCTACTTCATTCGCCCACTGAAAAACATCAATTTTATCTTCCATAGTTACCTCTCTTATTTTTACAGGTTATTCTACTTTACGCCCATTATATCATTTTTCTGAATCATCTCAAAATATGATTCATGCGAAATTTCTTTCTTGGACAAATGGAACAATTTCAGCGTCCGTTGCAAATCTTCCATTACCTCAGACACCTTGTCCTTTTCATCTAATGACGTCTCGATTTTTACGTAATATCCTGGCAATTTATCCACCTTATCAAGATAGATTCTCGATGTCTCCCCTAGTACAATCCTCTTCCTCCGTCTGCTTACCTCGGTAGCTAGCACAAATCCTAGCTGGTGAATCATATTCACGATTTCCGAATAGTCTTTAATCTCCGACCGATCCGTAATCTCTATACCGCTATCCTCAATGTGTCTCTTTAATATCAGCTTGTATTTTGCCGGCTGATCCACCGATTTCATTTCCGTTCGCATTACCAACCTCGGCAAATTCATTCCCCGCTTATACCCTCGCGGCACATAAACTCTGTCGTGTTGATAAAGTGTCGGCTCAAATTCAAGGTCAATTTCCCTCATTCTCCGCTCAAATTCCGGAAGATTATCCACTTTTACTTTAATCGTCACCCTTTTCATAGGCTTTCTCCTTTCCTTGCTTTATTTGCCCATTCATCTGCGACTTCGTTCATCTCTGTACCAACGTGTCCTTTCGTCCAAACTAGCTCCACCTTAGAGTACTTATATAGAGTATAAAGTTTCTTTACCATTGCTAGATTCTTAATCTTGCCATGTTCCTTTTGCCACTGATTGGCTTCCCATTTTGGCGCCCATTTCGTTAATGTATTTATCCAAAATTCCGAATCGGTATAAATTTTTCCTGGCGCACCCCCTAACAGTTCCAGTGCCGAAATAAGAGCCAGACCTTCCATTCTGATATTGGTAGACTCTTTTTCGCTCCCTAGTGCCACAGGCTTTCCATCTTCTATCACAGCAAACCCGCCTGGTCCAGGATTAGGCGAGGCACTACCATCAGTCCACAATATTCTCATATCTGCCCTCATTATAACACACCTTACCCCTTATTTACAAATTACCAACATAAAGCAGGAGAGCATATGAACACAAAAACATAGCAAACTCTTCACTATATAAAATGCTATAATAATTACATGAAGACAGAAAGTACTCGCGTTAAAAAAGCTATTAAGCTCGCTACTTCCGCTCACGAAGGTCAGCTCAGAAAATCTGGTGACCCTTACATTTCTCACCCGTTAGCCGTTATGAAAATCGTCGAAGATTGGGGTATGGACGAAGACACTATCATTGCCGCAGTTTTGCATGACACCGTAGAAGACACCTCTATTACTATTAAACAAATTAGAGATGAGTTCGGTGAGCAAGTTGCGTTTCTAGTAGATGGCGTCACTAAATTAGGCGATGCCCGCTCTGGCATGAGAGACCTTGATACTTACCTTCCCAGTACTAAGGATAACCTCTTACGCCTTTTAGTTGCAACTGGCGCCGATATTCGCGTCCTTATCATAAAACTCGCCGATCGTCTGCATAATCTCCGCACTCTTTCCGCTCTCCCGCCCGACAAGCAAAAAAAGATTGCCAAAGAAAGTCTGGAAGTTTTTGCTCCACTCGCTGACCGTCTTAACATGGGGCGCCTTCGCGTAGAGATGGCCGACATTGCTTTTTCTTATGTCGACCCTAAGCGCTACCGCGAGCTAAGTGACATCATCGAAAAATACAACCAGTCCGCCGAAAAAACTATGCAGAAAATTAGAAAGGAAGTATCAGAAGCACTTGGCCGCGAAAAAATTAAATTTCAGATTTCTGGACGTGTCAAATCTGTCTATTCTCTTCATAAAAAACTTGCCAAGCACAATCAGAATATGGGTGAAATTTATGATCTTACCGCACTTCGTGTTATCGTTAACGATATCACCGATTGCTATCTCACCCTTGGCATCATTCACTCTCTATATATGCCCATGAATGGCCGTATTAAAGATTATATTGCCATGCCTAAACAAAACGGTTATCAATCCCTCCACACGACCGTTATCACCAAAGACAAAAAAGTCATCGAATTTCAAATTCGTACGCACGAAATGCATGAGTATGCCGAACGTGGCCTTGCCGCCAGTTTCTATTATAACGAACAAAAATTAACCGAAAGCTATCGCACCGGCAAGATTCAGCATCTTCCTACTTCCCTACTTTGGATTACCGAACTCCAAGACACCGCCGCCAAACTTCGTGCCGGCAAAAAAGTCGATATTAAAAAATTACGCCTAAATCTTTTTGCTGACAAGATTTTCGTATACACTCCTAAGGGAGACATTATTGATTTGCCAAAAGGTTCGCTCCCATTAGATTTTGCTTATCGACTTCATTCAGAAATCGGTGGTCGTG
The DNA here is from genome assembly GCA_017405245.1 of Candidatus Saccharimonadota bacterium. GTDB lineage: Bacteria > Patescibacteriota > Saccharimonadia > Saccharimonadales > Saccharimonadaceae > Nanosyncoccus. The sequence continues at coordinate 26,240 of JAFRAU010000008.1, read as the reverse complement.
TCCAAGGCGTAAAAATCAACGGCAAAATGAGCAGCCTAAATACCAAATTAAAACATGGCGACATCGTCGAAATCATCACCAGCAAAAATCCTACCGCCAAAGCTTCCTGGTTTGATAAAATTATTACTCCTCACGCTAGACAAAAACTAAAACAACAACTCACCAAACTAAGTGGATAGAAGGAAATTCTTACGACGCCAAGTTTTCAGCCCTTAAACGTCAGTTCACACTGCACGATGATGACGAATTGCATATTAGCAGGGCAGAAAACTTGGTGTCGTGAATTTCCTAACAGGCATTAAAACTTGCTGAGTAGCTTTTTCAGCTCTTCCTCATTTTTGCACGAAAACGTCACCGACTTCACCCCAATCCTTACCTTTGCTGCATACTTATCGGTCAACTTTACTTCTTGCTTCGCATAAGTACTCGTTTTTGTGGCTTTTGCAGAACTCTTTTTCTTCTTACTTGCTACAAACTGTTCCACCTGCCTAGCTGTCCAATCTTCTGCCACGAGTCTCGGTAATGCTTCCTCAATAATCTCTGGGTCTGCGGATATGAGTGGCCGCATCACCCCTTCATATATATGGTGCTCCTGCATCGCTTTCTGCGCTGACTCTGGCAGTTTTAGCAGTCTCAGAGTATTTATTACAGAACTCTTGCTCTTTCCTACTCTATCCGCTACATCTTGGTCGGTCATATTAAATTGACTTTTAAGTTTCGCATAAGCCGTTGCAAGCTCAATCGCATTAAGATCTTCTCTCTGTGCATTTTCAATAATCGAAAGCTCCAACCTATTTTGTGCATCAAGCGTCCTAATAATAGCTGGAATTTTATCAAGTCCCGCTAGTTTTGCTGCTCGCCATCGCCTTTCGCCTGCTACAATCTGATAACCATCATCTTTTTTAACCACTACAATTGGAGACAAAACTCCAAATTGCTTAATAGAACTCGCTAGCTCATTTAAGGCCTTCTCGCTAAATTCTTTTCTTGGCTGTTCCTCATCTCTAACAATTTTATCAAGCTCAATCTCTACCAGTTTTCCCTTATCATCTTCTGCCGTTGGGTCAAAATCTATATTCACTAGCTCTGTCGGAATTAAGCTCTCAAATCCTCGTCCGAGTCCATGTTTTGCCATTATCTTCCCCTCCTTTTTAGTATGATTTTCCTAATCAAAAATATCGCTGCTAATGTCATTTTTTTACTCCTGTTCTTTCCTCTACTTCACGAGCTAAGTCTTTATAGGCTTTTGCTCCCTTAGAAAATTTATCATAACTCCCAATCGGCGCTCCGTGACTAGGTGCTTCCGCAACACGTACATTTCTTGGTATTAATGTCTTAAATACCTTATCCTTAAAGTATTTTTTCACTTCCTCTAATACTTCTACTGAAAGTGAAGTCCTTTTGTCATACATCGTTGCTAGCACCCCTAGAAGTTTTAAATTAGGATTCACCTTTTTCACTAGACTCATCGTTTCAAGTAGCTGCGCCACCCCTTCCAGTGCATAAAATTCAGTCTGCACCGGGAGTAATAAATACTCTGCCGCAATCATCCCGTTCACCGTCAGAAGCGAAAGTGACGGTGGCGAATCGATAATAATATAATCAAATTGATTGTTCACTGAAAGAATTGCATTTTTAAGTTGTACAAATTTTTGATTCAGTTTATTTAATTCTACTTCCGCATTAGCTAACTCTGGTGTTGTCGGAGCAATATAAAGATTCTTGAATTTAGTCTCGCAAATTGCCTGAGAGAGCGCCGCCTGCCCCATCGTCACATCTGTCATAGATAATTCTAAATCGTCTTTACTTACTCCTAAGCCAGAGGTCGCATTTCCCTGAGGGTCAAAATCAATAATTAAAACCTTTTGTTTATCTTTCGCTAAAAAATACCCCAGATTTACTGCCGTAGTAGTCTTCCCCACACCACCCTTTTGATTAGTGACTGAAATCACAATAGCCATATTGATATATATTATATCACACTTATGCTAAAAAACGCAAAAAGGAAATTCACGTAAGTATTTTTCTCAGGGGTATTAAAGTAACAATAGGAAATCCTTACGTAAATAGATTTTTCCATTCATAAACGTCAGTTCACACTGCAACAAAATGCCTAATTGCATATTAGCTGAATGGAAAAACTATTTACGTGGATTTCCTTAACTAGCTATATCTATTTAATACTTGTAATTTCAATCACAGAGTACTTTTGGCGATGTCCAGTCTCAGTATGAACACGCTTTTTAGAATGATAACGGATAACACGGACTTTGTCTCCGGCAACCTTATCTTCTACCACCTTTGCCGAAACCTTTACGCCCTTTACCTCTGGTGTCCCAACCGTAGTTTTGTCACCATCAATAAGAAGCAAAGCGGAAGTTTCGAGCTCTTTTGTTCCTGCCGGGAGGAGGTCCACCCGTAGGGTCTCTGATTCAGCGACGAGATATTGTTTCCCGCCCACTAAAATAACTGCTTTCTTCATATTATTCCTTTATTACTACCTATATTCTACCACGTTTTTGCTCATTTGTGAAGTCTAAACTATTTTTTATCTTCTTTAATCGGGGTCTGGATGCTATCTTTCACGATATCACCAGTCATCTCAGTATTCATCGTGTTGCCATCACCTGCGTTATCTGTGACCTTTTTTAGCATTTTGCGTGACTTATAGAAGTAGAAACCACCACCGCCAATTACTAATACAATAATTACCGCCATCACTATTTCTCCTGGACCAGTCGTCGGTAGCGTGGATGGAACTTTATTGCTACTTTCACAAGTTCGACGCACAATTATTTTCGTCTTATCGGAATTACGTCCGTCATTAGTCGCAATATAAGACGCGTTATATATTTCTGTATCTCCGCATGGGAAAATCTCCTGCGAATCTGACAGTTTTGCCTGATATGTCACCCAAGCTTCTTCTCCTGCAATCATCGCCCCCAGGCCTAATCCCTCGGTAAATAGCACTTCCGGAGATTGTGAACCTTCTGGATGGCGGGTAGACCCCGCAAAAGTTGTCCCCGTGATATAAGTTAGCCCATCTGGCAAAAGGTCATGCACCGTTACACCAGTCTGTTCAGTCGTACCAGTATTCTTATAGTTAATGCGGAAATTTAGCGTATCTCCTGGAACTGTAATAATTTCATCTTTATAATTATCTGGCATTTCAGAGAGTGCAACCTTTTTGTCAACTTCAAAATTTGGCTGGTCTACCTTAATTCTATAAGTAACATATCCACCATATTCGTTACATCCAGGCACCATTCCCCACATATCATTCCAATATGCTAAGGTTATACCTTCCTCACCAAGCATCGCATCACCAGAAAGTACTGTTCCATTAGAAGAACCACCATTATGGATCACTGCTGAATTTGGCACAAAGTTCAAATACACCGTACCGTGTGCTCTAAGAAAAGCCGTATCCCAGACCATCTTCGGGTCAGAATCTGCCGCAGAGATATAAGCCGTTACTACGCCGTCTTCGCCATCATTTAATACACTTGGAAATTCCGAGCGCATCCTTACACCACTAGCAATACCCTTACCACTAGCATTAAGTGACGCCGATGCATCATTGTGGTAATAGACAAACACCTCATATTCTTGTCCCACTTCTAGATCAAGAACATCTGTATTATAGCCAGTGTCACCGACTTTCCTCACTCTCACGAAATTCCGCTCATCACCAATATTCGGATTGTCCGTAATCGAATTAAAGGTAATATGGTCCGCTGGACTATCCCAAGTATACGTTGGTCTGTCCTGTGGCCCCCAAGAAGTTTCTACCACCGCCGACGCATCACGGAACTGGAAGAAAGTTGCCGCAAACGCCAAAACTGCTACTGGTAAAACTGCTATTCTTTTAAATTTAAATGCATTTTTCATTTTTGTTTTTCTCCTTTCTTCCCTTTTAATTATTCACTTCCCCCAGAGTCACCACCGGAGTCACCGCCAGAATCTCCCCCTCCAGAATCGCCACCGGAATCCGAACCGCCGTCTCCGCCAGAATCACCACCGGAGTCACCGCCAGAATCACCGCCGCCAGAGTCTGAACCACCGCCATCAGAGCCGCCACCGGAATCTCCTCCGCCAAACGAGCTATCAGAACCACCGCCAGAGTCCGAACCGCCTACACTGTCGATATTAACATCAGAAGATTCTCCGCCACCAGACGTCCTCTCTGCAAATGCCGCCGCCTTTTCCGCATCAGACATACCACCGCCAGTATTGTCTACTAGTCCACCAGTACCTGTGTCTTGCACAGCCGGTGTAGGTGCTTCCGCCCAATCTTGTTGTGCTGCCGGATTTGTATTTACGCCAGTCGTATCAACCACCGGGATATTTTCTTGTCCTGCCTGGATTGGCGTACCGCCAGTCGTTCCCATTTCAGGCGAAAGACCCTGATTTGGATTAGCGTCATTTCCCCATGGGTTATAATCCGTCTTTGGAGCTAATGGGTTATCAGGAATAGGTGTTGGAGATGGCCCAGGTCCAGGTGCTGGCCCAGGTCCAGGTGCTGGCCCAGGTCCAGGTGTTGGCGTAATCGGCGTACCAGGAATTGGCTGGTTCGGAATAAACGTTGTAGTAGTGGTCGTCGTAGTAGTGGTCGGAATTGGTGCCACCACCTGCTGTTCCCTAGCTACTGCTTGTGTTGCCTTCTTAATCCAGTTTACGTCTGCTGTTTTTTGGCAACAGTTTAATCTCTCTGTCACATGCGCGAGTCTTGCATTAGAAGGTAGACCCCACATTTTTCTTGCCGTATCGAAATCATAAACCGATTTCCCATCTTTATCCAAGAATTCTATGCCTATACCACTACACGCACTCTTCTTCCTAGCAAAGAGATGGAACACGTTATTTTCGTCGTTTTTATACCCTAGTGTCGTATAATCGTATGGCTCATCGGAGTAATTTACTACTCTAATTTCGCCGCCATTTAGCCTGTCGTATAATCTTGCAAAGGTATCATTTACAAATGCACTGTATCCATCTGGTTCTGCTGAGTTCTTTAAAATGTCCGCTACGGCATTAACTTCTGCTTCTGTATCTACTAGTTCCTCTACTCCGTCACCGTCGATGTCGAACTTAAAGTCACCAAGCATCGCTCGCATCTCTACGATTTGCTCCGGAGAATTACCTACTTCTTCTAGGTATCTATTCATCACGAGATCAGTGCTTAGATTACCGCTTTCTACCGCTTCAACTAACGCCGCGTTAGCGTCCGCATCACCCATCTCTCTATCTGGATCAATCAATGCACGAACTAAGTTTGGACCGTTAAGCGCTTCCGCGTCTTTTTCACCAGAGAAGAATGGATCATACATTTCCGAGAAATTACCAGACCTCGTCGGCATCGATATTGCTTCATTTGTATCTCCGCTGCCCATACCGTTTATCATAATTGTGTTCTGGGAAGCATCTGGATCAAACACTGGCACCTCGCCACTTGCTAAACTTTCCTCAGAAATTTCTGGTGCTGTATGTATATATTCCACCGGGCCACTATCACGTAGTGACTCCGCGCCCACATTGTGCATATCAAACGCAATTCTTACATCACCCGGCGCCGTAATTTCAGTATCGCCAAAGTTATAAGTATACGTTACCTTATCCATCGCATTAGTAAACTGAACATCTTCCAGCTTATTTGCTCCAACTAAGGTACTTAGTACGTTATAGTTTCCTTCGCCACCTTCGGCCGCCTGTACTACTTCCATATAGCCACCATTAAAGTTGCCACCCTCAGAGAACATACTTGCCGCTACCGAATCCGCTGGAACTATCACTGTACCATCTTCCGCCACGTCAAGCACTACACCCATACCGGCCATCTCTTTACTTGGAGTGAGCATCACTTGCAAGTTAGAAACATCTACACCCTCACCATTTGGTGCAACATTTAGTACGATGTCGCCTTCGTTTATCACCGCCTCAGTTGGATTCTGAACCACGCTTACACTCGCCATCGGACTACCATTATCATTGGCTATCCAGGTTCTATTTTCTATATTCGTAATTTTGAATCCTGCTTCTGCGTTCTCATTAAAGTAATCTGTATTTTCCTTGCTGAAATATTCAGAAAGGCCTCTTACCGCTCTGGCACTTGGCAGTGGTTCACGGTCGATACTGAGTCTAAAATCACCTACTCTTTCACGTAAGATTTCTAAATCTGAATTCTCGATTTGTCCAGTCTCCGCGTCAAAATGGATTCCTGCTTCGTCACCATCACCAATCACTTTTTCGCCATTAATCACAACTGCGTATCCACCATCAGTGTCCGGCTCCAAAACTACTCCGCTCGGCATTTCCGTTTCACCAGCCACCACATCAGTTTCTACTGGTATAGCTTCTTCGGAGGCAACCGTCTCGGCTGCACCCGCCGCCGCTACGTTCTCAGCATCAACTGCATCTGTCACAGCTTCCGTCGATTCAGGTTCGGCCTCCGTCAATTCTCTTGCTGCTTCCGGCTCAGATTCTGTCGCAGCATTACTCACACCATTAGTCTCGCCGCTTACAGCTGCCTGAGTCTCATCCGTCGTTTCTGTATCCGGAGTTTCTGCGTTGTTATTAACAGCTTCCGCTTTCTTACCCCACCATGGCTGCGCCTTGGCATAAGTTAGCACCGCACCAGCCGCCGCACCAATCATGCCACCAGTAATCGCATCTACCATTGCTTGTCGTACAATAAATTTTGCTCGTTCTTTTCCTGCTTTCTTATTCTCAGCAGTTAACTCTTCCACGCGTTCTGCAATTTTCCCTTGCATAGTGTTTTCATAGTTATCACCATTCAACCATTTGCCTCTTGCTTCCGTCATCTTCTGCGCTAAAAGAAATCTTTCTCTCGATACGTTCCCTTTCGAATAAGAAATCAAATCAATTTTGTTATCTGCTGATACTTCGTTTCTGGCTTGAATTTCAGCAATCGTATCCATCAGATTACTTCTTGCTACATTCTTTGTATCTGGATTCATGAACAGATCAAAATACCTATCCTTAATATTTTGTAGCTCCGCCGCATTCAGCTTCTTTCGATTATGCTCCATCGCCTTTGAAACCGTCTCAGAAATAAGTTCATCAATTTCCCGATTTTCAGGTCTTGCTCTTAGTTCTGCAATTTTTTCAAGTGTCTCAGTCGTAAGTTTACCGCTATTCTTTTCAATAAATCCTTTTACATTTTCACTTCCAGAAAGCTCAGTCAGCATCCTTACAAATCTCTCCGGCTCGCTAGCTAGTTCTTTTAGTTTTCCTAGTCTGTCGCCACCTTCTAAGACTTCCATCATGTCATTCTGGCGCTCTAATCTGTCGTATAACTCTTTCGCACTTTTTCGGTCACGAATCTCTTCGAGTCTACCTTCGTATTTATTCTCACCAGTTAGTTTCTTCTTAATATTACCGATTTTCTTAAATATACTTTCCTTAGCCTTAGCTTCCGGTATACTGTCTATATCAATTTGTAAATCAAACGGCTTTTCGCCATTTGCCTGTGCTTCCGCTCTGCGTTTCGCCTCTTCCGCTGCTTTTGCTGCACGTTCTTCTTTTGTTTCAATTGCCTTCGCCGATGTTGCTGCCTTAATTTCCGCCTCGGACATCTTTACTCTTGCCTGTTGAGCACCTCGCGCCGCACCAAACGCAGCACCTACTACACCACCAGCCAATGCATTAGCTGCCATCCTCTGAGCTAATTCTGTCGACGCTTCACTTGCCACGGTTTTCATTGCCTCTGATAGTACCTGCGATTTTGCCGTAGACCTTGCCCCTCTACCCGCTACTGTATATAATATACCGCCTACTACTCCCCCTGCTGCAACTGACGCCATTACGCTATTCACTTTTTGCTGTGTGTATACACCCTCCTTCATTGAGGCATTATAAAGCGATACGTGCGTGTCGATATAATTATTAAACCTATCTTCCGCAACTTTATGCTGCGCCAAAATTTCTACTCCGTCCGCAGCACTTTTAAGGCTATCCAGCTCAGAAGTAGTCCGCTTGCTATGATCCCCAATCAAAAACTGGACTGGTCTACTCTCCAATATTTTTTGACCAAGTGTTGCCTTTTGGTCGCCAAACATCCCTTCTTGCTGAAATTCATTTAGCTTCTGGTCAAATTCTGCTCTTGCAGCTTTTCTTTGCTCTGCGTTCTCCGCCTTGGAAATCTCGCTGAACAAATCTTTTAATGCCTTATTAACTTTATTGGCACTTCTTCCGCCAATACTTTCGATGTGCTCATTTTTGTTTAGAGTCATGCTAGTATCGGCATCTACCTCAGCAACAGTCTTATCCCCAAATCCAGCCTCGTCAAGTGCCAGCCTCGCTCGCATCCTTGTAAACTCTGCGCCGTCTTTATTTATTTTGCTACCAGCCTTCACACCTAATGCATTAAACGCCGCCTCGGTATTCCCCGCTTTTCTCACTGCATTCGTCGCCATCGCCCGATAAATCGAAGCAAATACTGGCTTGAACATGAAGAAATTCTGTACAGCATGCCCAGACAACTTTTTCTCAACCGCTTCATTTACTGCATTTTTCTTATCAGTTCTATCCACTTCTGAAATAATTAAAGCCGTATCTTTCTTGCCACCCATTTTATCATTAAGGTCTAGCTCAGAAAGCAGCAGAGCTTCCTTTCCCATTCCCTGCAAGATAGCAGCGATTCTTGCATCAGAAAATTCTTTTCTTTCGCTACCGTTATTTGCATTTTCAAACGGCGCCGGTTGATTTTCATTATCATTATTAGTTGGTCGATTCATATCATTATTATTCATCGACTGGTTCACACTATCATTATTCATCGGTTGATTTTCGCCACCACGACCAGTCGCATCACCCTGCGGAGTCTCCGTACCCGCAAAGTTTTCCCCGGTAGCCGTAGGGCTCACAAAATTTGCAAATTCTCCCGCCATATTAATTCTCCGTTTCTACCGGCGACACGTTCGCGTTGCCAGATTCCGTATCGGAAGAGGAAGCCGCATCAGCCTCAATCGGTTCTGCGTTTTCCGCATCTTCACCTAAATAAAGCTCACGAAATCTTGCCATCGTCACACCCACGATTTCTTCTACGTCCAATTTAGCTTCTTCTACCATCTTCCCAACAGTTTCCGGAGCAACTTGGCCTTCGCTCGCTACAATTTTAGAAAGCTCGTCTAATTTTTCATCCGGAAGAGCCGCAACTAGCGACCTATCAATCTCTTCTAATAGCCTAGTTTTAAGATCTGCAAAAATATCTTGTTTTAGCTCTTCGCTTTCGGAAGAAATCCCTTTTTCTTCCATAATCCCTTCGATAAATAAGTCAATCGTCTTATCATCTGTGAGATCGACATTTATGTCCGCGGCCGCATCAACCGGAGCAGCCGAATTAGTATTTATATCATTATTATCCATAGTGTGGAGACCTTTCGTTTTTGTTTTGATAATTTGATAATATTGACCTTTTCTACCCCCATTTTAATACTTATACTAAATTTGTCAAGCCTTTTTTCAAAATACCAAAAAACCGAACTTAGCGTTCGGTTTTTTGATGCGTAACGCACCTATTTTTTACATTACTATGCTACCTCCATTGAAAAGAGTTCGATTGCTGCTTTTGCGGCTGCACTGATAGTTTTTGGAGAGCGATATTTTCTTTCTTTTGCTTCGCTTCCACCTATCACCTGAAATTCTAATCCTGAATCAAAAGAAGCAGTATTTCCTCTCTTCGTTACGTTGATATTAGTTTTTGACATAGGCTTTTTTCCTTTCTTTTTGTTTTTCTACTCCGCACTAAGGTTATATCCTAAGATGCTTTGTTTGTTAGAATGTTTGTTTTATTATCTAACTGTCTTCTATACTAGCACACTTTTGCAAAAAAGTCAATACCTTTTATGCTTTATTTTGATAATTTGTCAAATCTACCCCTGTTCTATCGCCCATAATTTGTACCCTCAGGCGACCTGCATACATTAATTTCTTATTCCGCTTGTGCTATAATTCACAATGCTTATGCTTTACTTATGCTTTTTCTAAGCTAAGCGTTATTTGCTCATTATTTACCTTTGCAATCTCGTCGTAGACATAGTTTTTTACGTCTCCATCCATACTAAATTCTTCTGCAAGTACCTCTTGCATCAACATCTTGGAGAACTCTGGCTCCATCTTGCATGATACATAGAGCTTTATTCTATCATCAACGTTCAGTCCGGCCTTTTTTCTAGCCGCCTGCACCACTCGAATAAGCTCCCGCGCCTGCCCTTCTTTTTTGAGCAATTCTGTTAATTTTTTATTGAGCTTCATTTCCTTGCCGTGAATAACTTTTTTAACATTGACCTCGTCCGCAATCATCTGCTCATATTCCGCCAGCAATTTTTCTCCATCATACATCAGGCTAGAAAGCGGTTGCCTAATTTTTATCTGCTCCTCTGTTTCCGACTTATTCATTCTCATCGCCAAACCTTCGGAGATAATCTCTCTCGTCCTTGCCATCTTCTGGACTACATCCATATCAATCTCCGATTTCTCCGGCCAATCCAAAAGGTGTACCGAATCAGAAGAACCGTTTTTTCCAGTCAAATTATGGTACAGCTCCTCAGCAAGAAATGGAACAAACGGAGCAATAATTTTACTCAGATAAAGTAGTACGTAGTGTAATGTCGCATAAGCCTCAATTTTATCGTTATCGTCTTCCGATTTCCAAAACCTTCTTCTGCTTCTTCGTACAAAGAAATTCGAAAGGTCATCCACAAACGGCAATATTCCCGCCGTCGCTTTTGGAAGATTATATTCTTCCATTCCCTCCGTAATCTCGTCTCTAAGTTGATATACCCTCGACACAATCCATTTATCCAAATCATTCGCAAGACTAGCAGTCAATTCTTTCTCACTGAAAGCAGCACTCCCTGCCCCAAGTTTCTTAGTTTCTGCATCTTGAAGTAATATATCCGAAAATCCGCTCGTATGATAATCAAAATCGTCCACATTAGCGTACGTAATAAAGAAATCGTATACATTCCAAATCATCGTAAGCTTCCTTGCAACATCACTCACGTCTTTATCAATCAACGCAAAATCCTCCCCCGCTAGTACTGGACTAGAAAGAAGTAGTAACCTCAACGAATCTGCCGAATATTTATCCATCAGTTCATTCGGGTCAGTAAAATTCCCTAGCGACTTACTCATCTTTCTACCATCATTTCCTGCCAATGTACCAGTTGTAATTACATTTAGGTATGCATTTTTAGAAAACAGCGCAGTGTTTACTACGTGGACATAATAGAACCATGCCCTTACCTGCCCTACATATTCCACGATAAAGTCTGCCGGATAATTATTCTCAAATTTTTCCTTATTCTCAAACGGATAGTGTAGCTGCGCAAATGGCATCGAGCCGCTTTCAAACCAACAGTCCAGCACTTTTTCTATCCGCTTAAAATGCTCTTTTTTCGCCCCCTTAGCCGATTTGTCTACTATCTCCCCATCTTTAACATATGCATCAAATTCGACTTCATCTACCCATGGTCTGTGATAATCTTCTAGTCTCACCCCAGAAAGTTCATATAGTTCGTCATAGCTTCCCACTACTTTCACGGTGCCTGCATCACTCTTCCAGACCGGCATTGCTGTTGCCCAGAATCTATCACGCGACAAGTTCCAGTCCGGTGCTTGTTCAATGTTTTTAGCAAATCTACCATGTTTCAGATATTCCGGAAACCAATTAATATTCTCGTTTTGTTCCAGCATTAGCGGCTTCGCATTTTGCACGTCAAAGAACCAGCTCGGAAACGCCCGATACATTATACGTTGCTTTGACCGTGGATTAAACGGATATTCATGTTTAATATACTCAATTTTATAGACAATTCCCTTTTCTTCCAGACACTTTGCGATAAACTTATTCCCAGCCCAAATTTCTATTCCATTTTCATCCGTATCACGCACACCTAGCTCATGTAATTTTTCCGCCATCTCCGGTAAATAGTAGCCGTTATCATCTAATACGTCCACAAAATCGACGTCACTGTCTATCATTAGCTGATAGTCATCTTCGCCATACGCCGGCGCAATATGAACAATCCCCGTACCATCTTCTGATGACACAAAATCACCCGCTAATACGTGATACGTATCTTTCTTTCGCGAGTCATAAGGCACAGTCTCAATTAGTGGCTCATATTCTAAGCCGACCAGTTCTTTTCCAGAGAAGGTTTTTAGCACTCTCTGTTCCAGAGTGCCAGATTTTCCCTCTTTTCCCAGCTTGTCATCTACTAGCACCTTATCCGCTAAGGCCGTCGCCATGATAAGTAGTTCTCCTCCCACCTCGTACAATGCATAGTCCATTTCTGGATTTACCGCAAGAGCTAGATTCGCCGGCAGTGTCCACGGCGTCGTCGTCCAAGCTAGTAGGTACACCGTCGCCCCATCTCCATTTGCATTAGTATCAGCTAGAATATTTTTAAGCTGTTCCTGAGACAAAACCTTAAACTTCACATACGCCGACGGATCCGTTACCTCTCTATACGCGTCATTATCCATAGTCACTTCCGCTTTCGACACTGGTGTCGCAAACTTCGTGTCATACATCAGCACCTTCCGGCCCTCATAAATCTTACCTGCATCATACAGTTTCTTAAATGCCCACCAGACACTCTCCATAAAGTTCTTGTCCATCGTCCGATAGCCATTTCTAAAATCTACCCAGCGCCCCACTCTGTCAATCGTACCTTCCCATAGTGCACTACTTGCTACCATGCTTTCACGCGCCTTTATAATGTAATCTTCTAGGCTCCATTTTGTCCCAATATCTCGTCTATCAGTAATCCCTAGTTGCTTTTCTACAAAATTTTCTGCTGGCAACCCATGACAATCCCAACCCCATTTTCTTTCTACGCGCTTACCACGCATAGTCCAAAATCTTGGTACTGCATCTTTCACAATTGAAGAGAGTAGTGTTCCGTGATGCGGTAAACCCGTAATAAATGGTGGCCCATCATAAAACACATAAGAATTATGAGCCGCCCGCTGCTCTACTGACTTCTCAAAAATTCGGTTCTTCTTCCACCACAAAACGAGTGCTTTCTCATATTCAATTGCTCTTTTTCTTGGTTGGTACTTCATACTACTCCTTTCTCTCGCCTTCAATTATATTATAGTTTCTATTTTTCCAGGTATCCCCTCAAACGGTGTGGTAGCAATCTTCTCGTGAAAAATTTCATAAACATCTATTCCTGCTTTTTTATCAAAATAATTTTTAATCTTATAGAGCGTCGTCAAATCCTCAGCTGGACTTTTTAGCCCATGCCTCCATAATACACTGCAAAATCTCCGTTCAATCGTAGTTACGCCGTGTGCTCCCGCCATAAAATCTGCCAGTTGTATCAGCCTGTCGTAATCATCATACTCCGTCTCAACAAGAAACCTTTTCAAAAAAGCATCTTCCTCCGGATTTTTCAGATTAATTTCGTTAACCTTTTCTTTTGGATTAAACGAATGTGTTAAGCATACCCTAGCAATTTCCGGCATATTTTTTTCCATCAAAATATTATACCCATCAATAATGTGCTCCATCCCGGTATCTGGCCCATAGCACCTACCAATATCATGAAGTAGCCCCATGACATAAGCTTTTTCTTTGTCCATTCCGACCCGCTCAGCAATTTTTTCCGCCACTTCCGCTGCCCCTCGTGAATGATTTTCCCACGCAGAAACAATCCGGTCCTTTCTCTTATCTAGGCCCCACAGAAAAATCTCATTAGCTTTGTCTCGCAGTGTCATTACTATTATTATAGCATATTTTTAAATCTTTCAAAAAATAAGCGGTAACCCCATGTACAAGCGGTATCACATCTAAATAAACAACCTGTTCACGCTCTTACACATCCTTAGCCCAAAAAGCCACTTGTTCTATCTGAGGCATCGGTGTCCCCTTCCAAATTTGAAGTAATCTCCCGTCATCATCAAGCAGCATTATCGCTGGAAATTGCAATACGTCATACGCTGTCGCAAGACTCTCCCCTTCGCGTGACGCTGGATCTAGACTCTCAATTTCTTTTCCTCCCGTATCATGCGCAAAGTCCCTTAGCCATTCTCGCACCTCGCTGGCATAATCCGTTTCTTCACTCCATAGCAACACTAACCTCATTTCCCCATCCTTTCTTTTTTTCGTTTCTGCTCTTTAATAATTTGTTCAAACTCAGCAAGCGACCTGAATTCCTGAAACACGCTCGCAAACCTTACGTATGCCACCTCATTTACTTCCGCCAACACATCCAGAGTATTTTCTCCAATTTCTTTTGACGTTACTTCTTCTTTTCCCGTCTCATAAATCCGGTCCATCACCTTATCTACTACCTCTTCTACTTCTAGTGAAGAATTAAAGAACTTGCCAACACTCCGTCTTACCGAATTTATTAGCTTATCCCTATCAAACTCTTCTTTATTGCCACTCCGCTTCCGCACCATAATTGTCGGCATTTCAATCCGCTCATAAGTAGTAAATCTATGCTTGCCATCCGAAGTCATACGGCGCCTTCTGATCATCGTTCCATCAGTCGTCTCTCGACTTTCCAGAACCTTGCTATCTCCTATCTTAATTCCTAACGCCATCTTACCTCTTTTATCACCCAGTCAGTACTTCTTCTGACTATCCTCTCATAAAGATTCAGCACTCTCACGTGTAGAGTGCTAATTCTGTTTTATTTTGCTTTTCTTCTGAGTCTTGCTCTCAGTGAAGGTGGAACATCAAGGTCATCTTCTTCTTCATCCGCCTCGGAACGGATAGAATCCCACATATTCTCTGGCGTCTCTTTTGTAAAGTCCTCTGATGACACTGTTGGCTTCTTTTCACCTAAATCTTTCAGGTCTACTGACGCCCCTCCCTCTGTTACGACGCTGTCCTCTTCCTTATCAGTCGCAACCTGTTCTGTTTCTGGCTCTACACTTGCTCTTGCGTTATTTGTTACCCCGCGTTCCATATCTCTGTAATAGTCAGAGTCAAATCCTGTTGCTACCACCGTAATCACAATCTCATCTTCCAGCTCTGGACGAATTGAAGCCCCAAAAATTATGTTCGCGTCAGGAGAAACCGCCCCAGTAATCACTTCCGCCGCTTCCTGAATCTCAGACATACTCATATCGTATCCGCCAGCCACAGAGAATAATACTCCTCTTGCCCCTTCAATTTTTACCTCAATCAGTGGCGACTCAATTGCTTGCTGTGCGGCCAGTACCGCTCTATTTTCCCCGCTCGCTCTACCGATTCCCATCAGCGCTGAACCCGCATTCTTCATAATTGCTTTCACATCTGCAAAGTCCAAGTTAATCAAGCTATGTTCTGTAATAAGCTCAGAGATTCCTTGCACACCTTGGCGCAAAACATCATCTGCAATCTTAAAGGTTTCTAGTAGTGGCGTCCTCGGGTCAATTGTTTGAAGCAATCTATCATTCGGGATTGTAATTAATGCATCTACCTCATGAGAAAGCTGTTCAATTGCCGTTTCTGCATTTTCTCTACGCTTCGCACCCTCAAAAGTAAAAGGCTTCGTTACTACACCAACCGTCAAGATATCTCTCTGATGAGCTTCTTGCGCCACAATTGGCCCAGCCCCAGATCCAGTACCACCACCAGCACCCAAGGTAATAAAGACCATATCAGCACCTTCCAGTGCCTTGCCAATATTCTCTCGGCTCTCCTCAGCAGCCTCACGACCTTTCTCTGGATCACCACCTGCACCTAGGCCTTTACCAATTCTCACCTTATTATCAGCCGCAGAATGGTGCAGCGCCTGTGCATCAGTGTTAACTGCCACAAATTCCACCCCAGATAATCCGACTTCCCTCATTCTATCAACAGCAGAGCCACCGGCTCCACCTACCCCCACTACCTTGATACTTGCTGTGCTTTCCACCTCTGTTGGCTTAATTTCAGGCATTTTAATTCCTCACTTTACGATAATTACTTCCATTATAGCACAAAATTCACTCTGTCAATATATTTTAATGCCAATATATTGTATTAAACTAGAACTTATGGAAAAGCTTTGAGAATAGCCCACCAGAAGATTTGCCACCCTTCTTAGACTTTCCGTGCTCCGCTCGAATTCCATTCTCTCTCACTGCCGTTATCGCCAGTCCTATTGCCGCCGCATACTCCGGCTTTTCTATCGCATCTGCTACTCCGCCAAGACCCGTCGGAATCCCTATCTTAATTGAAGCTTCAAGCGCTTGCTTCGCAAATTCAACCACACCATTTAGATTCGCTCCGCCGCCGATTAGTACCATCCCCTCTGGTAATTTATGATCGTATTTAGCTGCTTTTAACTCTTTTCTGACTCCTTCAAATATTTCAGACAAGCGCGCCTCAATAATCTCATCTATCTCTGCCTTAGAAAAGACCAATTCTTCTTTACCATGTCTAATCAAAATATCTCCGTCCACCGTCTCGTCAGTTTCCCCGGCAAATCTCCTCTTAATATCTTCTGCTATACTGGTATCAATTTGTAGTACTATTGCTAGGTCATTAGTAATATTGTTCGCTCCTACCGGTAACACTCCCACATATTGCAAATCACCCTCTTCAAAAATCGCCACCCCAGTCGTCGCTGCACCTAAATCAATCACCGCCACACCATTTTCTTTCTGTTTTTCAGAAAGTACGGCCCTAGCTCCGGCCACCACACTCGGTATTAGTTTCTCCGACTGTACCCTCGCCCCCTCAGTGGCTTTTCTTAAATTTAACGAGTTTGGCGCCAGCGCAGAAATCACGCTTGCTTTTAGCTCCAATCTTGACCCAGTCATTCCAAGTGGATCTTTTATTCCACTCTGTCCATCTAATGTATAAGATAATGGCAATACATCTAAAATATCTCTGTTAGCTGGCACTCTACCTATCACCGCCGCCTGTTCCACGCGTTTCATGTCGGCATCTGTAATTTCATGGTCTTCCGGGCCAACTGCTATCATACCATCTGCTTTCACGCTCATTACGTGTGCACCATTGATAGAGGTATAAGCCGAATTAACTTCAATCCCGCTCATCCGTTCTACTTCGCCTAGCATCTTATCAATCGAGTCCGCTGGCCCAGTCAAGTTCGCCACCACCCCTTTACGCATCCCGGCGTTAGCTCCTTCATTATATCCTATTACAGAAATATCACCATCGTGATTCACCGTGGCTACCACTGCTCGTACATTCTCTGTACCAACATCTAAACCAATCGCGTACTTCGCTACCTCATCCATACACTAATTATAGCATAAAAACTTTGTTGTAAAGGATTTTATGGCAACGTCAGCACTTCACGTCCATCTTCCGTCACTAGCACCGTATGCTCACAGTGACATCCAAACGACCCGTCATTCATCACCACCGTCCAATGACTCCCATCATCTGCCACATGATTAGTCGGCTTACCCAGAGACGACATCGGCTCAATACAAAGCGTATCGCCCGGTTTTAGCACGTATCCATGCCCCTTGCGGCCATAATTTGGCACATCTGGCGGCATATGCATCTCTTTTCCAATAAAATGTCCGACATAGTTTTCTATTACTCCCAGTTTTCCCTGTCTTAGAACTTTCTCTACGGCCGCGCCAATATCCCCTAAATGCACCCCTGGTCTCACCTCGGATATTCCTGCATCAAGCGCACTCTCTGTCACAGAAATCATTCTTCTTACTGCCGGAGAACCAGCCTTATCGCCACCTACTATCATCGTAAAAGCCGAGTCTGTATAATATCCCTTATATTTAATCACCATATCAAAAGAAACTTTATCTCCGGCCTCCAAGATATAATCTGACGGTGCACCGTGTACTAACTCCTCGTTTACCGATATACAAATCGCCCCTGGAAATTTCTCTGTTAGCTCGTCATAAGCCACTATCGCTCCACGTTTTACCACCTCAGCCCGCACCCAGGCATCTATCTCTTTTTCACTCATTCCAGGTTTCACGTATTCTTTAAGGTCTCTAAGCAGTCCACCCAGTATCTTCCCACCTTCTCTCATTGCGCTAATTTTTTGCTTATCCATTCTCTCTCCCATAGTCCATTTTTTTGCATACATTTTCCTCTAAAACTCACTTTTTTCCATTTACTCGCCGTAGCTTTTCTCTCGTTCTAACGCGTCATTTTCAATACTTTCCGGGTCGTCTAATGCCATCACTTTCACCATTTCCGGCACCATCTTTTGAATAACTTTTGTAATTCGCTTGGTCACCTCATCAAATTCCCCCACTCCGTTCACCGTCACAACCGGCACATTACGCTCCGTGAGCAGGGGTAAAATTGAACAAATATTTTGTTCGAAAATTTTAAATCGCTTCTCCACTACCTCACGCGTATCGTCACTTCTGCCTCGTTCTTCAATTCTGCGCCATAGTTCTTCCTTTGGCACATCCAGTACAACCGCACCCGTCAGCTTCCCAAAAAACTCCGATTTCGGATTATTTAACATTATTTCTGTTTGTTTCAAATCTCTTGGGTATCCATCTAGAATAATCTCCATTCCCTCCGCATCCGCAAAAGCAATCTGCTTATCCATCAACTTCACCACCGTCTCATCATCTACTAACTCGCCATTTTTCAGAATCTCATCAAAATTGCCAGTGTCTCTTAGCACCTGCCCTACTGATAGCCACCGCCATCCATAGGTATCCGCAATTTTCCGCCCCTGTGTGCTCTTGCCACTTCCTGCCGGTCCAAAGAATATAATCATCACTCCTCCTTTTTCATCTCTACTTCTAGTATACCACAGAAAAATCGCCGAAGTTTTATTCCTCAGCGATTTCTAGGTTATTTCAGACCGAGTTTTATTCGCTCTGCCTTCTCGGCCTTGCGAATCTCTCTAAGAATTGCCTTCTTGCGACGTTCACGCTTAGAAATTGGCTTTTCAAAGCGCATCTGGGACTTCACTAGCGGCATCATACCACTCTGTAAAACCTTGCGATTAAAACGACGAATAATATTCTCGTTCGCCTCACTCTGATCTTTTCTTGTAACTTTTATTGCCATATTGCACCCCATTATACCAGATTGCGTGCTACATTTCAACCCTTAATTTCAAAATCCTCCCCTCGACGCTCCGTGTTCCCTGCCATTCATTTTCCGAGAGTACAGTAAAAACGCTCACTCTCGCCCCTGGTCGCACCTCAGTCCACTCCTTCGGCGCATTAAATGCTACAAGCTTCATCGTCTTTCCGTTATCGTCCCTTATTAGTATCCTCAGATGTTTACCGTTTATCCCAATCGTCCCTGCATCCTGCACGAACATATCTGGAAGTAGAAAAATCGGCTCCGGATTACCTTCACCAAAAGGTTCTAATTGCGCTATTTCCTCCATTAGCTCCAAGTTCAGCTTATCTAGCTCTGATACACTTATATCTTCCTTGACATCTAAGAATCTCTCTTGGTTTTTTAGCCCTAAGGACCGATAATAGCCATTAACCCGCTCCTTAAATTCCTCAAAATTCTCTTGTTTTATACTCATTCCGCAAGCCGCCGCATGCCCTCCGCCAGAAAGTAGTATCTCCGAGCAATTTTTCAGTGCCTCCGCTAAGTTAAATTCCCCAAAACTTCGCCCAGACCCTTTTAACACTCCGTCTACCTCCGTCAGTACAAAACTCGGTCTCTTGTATTGCTCTGTAATTCTCCCTGCAATAATTCCTACTATCCCCTCTCCATAGTTACCTTTTACCACTATCACTGGCTCCTCACCTACCCCAGAAGAAGCTAGTTCTTCCATCGCCCGGTTCTGTTGTGCGCGGCGCTCTGCGTTCAACCTGTTTAAGTCCTCCGCATACCTTGCCGCCTTTACCTTGGACTTTGTTTTTAGAAGGTTTAGCGCAATCTCCGCTGTCTCCATCCGTCCAGCTGCATTAAGCCTCGGCCCCAGTTGGAACCCTATTCCCTCGGTGTTAATTTTATTCATTCCCGCCACACGCATTAGCTCCATAAGTCCTGGTCGCTTCGTCTTAGAAAGCACCACCGCCCCATATTTACAGATAATTCGGTTGTCTTTTGTGAGTATCATCGCATCACAAATCGTTCCAATCATCGCAAGATCCAGCAGCCATTTTTCCTGTCCTTCTGGAATCAGCCCAGCATTTTTTAGAGCTACCGCCAGCATAAATGCCACCCCCGCTCCGGATAGTTCTCCTAGCCCAGAAAAGTCTACTAGCTTCTCCTTGTTTGCTACTATCTGCGCCTGTCTATCTAGCACTTTCCTCCGAAAATCTTCTCTCTTCGGGCTCACCACTGCTACCGCTTGCGGAAGCTCCCCGGCAATTTCATGATGGTCCGTCACAATCACATCCACGGCCGCTTTATTCAGCTCCTCTACTATCTCTCCGTTATTACTTCCGCAATCCACCGTCACTACTAGGCTCACCCCTGTTTCCTTCGCTCGCGAAACCAGCCGCCTGCTCATGCCATATCCATCTTTAAACCTATCCGGTAGCATGGTTTCCACCTCTGCTATCCCCATCAATTTCAGCGTTTCATACAAAATCGTTGTCGCTGTCACTCCGTCCACGTCATAATCCCCATAAATCAGTACTTTTTCTTTCCGTTCTTTTGCTGTATTTAGCCGCTCCACTGCCTTATCTATATCTGGCAAGTTTTCTGGCTTAGACAATTTCTCGTATTTTGGATGCAAAAAATCCTCACCTATCCCCCTCACCCGCATCAACTGTTCAAATATTTTACTCAACTTTCACCTCTGTTGCTAAGCGCCTTTTAAGTATTTTTAGCACTTTTACACTTACTCTGCTAACTTCCGCCCACAGTGTAGCCTATTTTACCCAATAGTTTTACTTTGCTGACCCTTTTGACTACTCATCTGCTGACTTTTTATCACCATACTTTGGAGTTCTTTCAGTAGTGGAAACTGCTTATTCGTCTGGTAAACATTAGTATTTCCCTTCCTAGTCATTATCAAGAATTTCCCCTTTTCTAGTCGAGCAAGCTCCCTCTGAATATTCCCCGGGTCTTCCTTAATCAGCTTAGAAAGGCCTCTCGTGTGCGTCTTAAAATCCGGATATTTCGCAAAAACTACTAAGATTTTCCGTCTCACCCTCGATGTAATAAACACGTCTAACATTATACCTCGCTTTCTTTCACTCTATTATACACCAAATTAACCAAAAAATGTATTTTTTACAACATTTTTAAACTCCCGATTTCCCACTATTTAAAGTCAGGCCCCCGCCATAACAGGGGCAATTATTTAAAGTTGCGATTTTCCATTATTTAAAGTTATCGACCCAGCTCTTTTGCCACTTCGCACTGCGTCGCTAGCTTATGGTCCAAAGTCCACAGCGGATAATTCCCTCTTTCTTCCGTCCTCGCTACCAAATAGCAATCATTAAACGACAATTTCGGATGTGTCACATATATTGCTAACACTTTTTTCACAATTTTATTTACTAAGAAATTCGAATTAGCCTCCATCAATATATCTATCTCATCTGCTAGCATCGCTCGCGAAAATTTATAATTTTTTTCTAGTACATAAACCAACTCCGATATTGCCATGTCGTCTACATAATATTCCACGCCCTCTCGCTCCAATAGCTTTTGTAAGTCATTTTCAATATCCGGCCTATCCCCCAGTACCATTCTCACTAAAATATTAGTATCAATTTCCTCGTTACTACGCTCCATATCTCTCCTTGTAGTAGGCTTTTCCCTCTGGCGAATTATCCCACTGTCTTCTCAGTTCCGCCACAGTTTTCCCCATGTTTTTTCTAATCAACCGTTTTTGCTCTGGGGTAAATCTCTTTCTTAACTCTCTAAATCTTTCCATCACATTTTTGACCGGTTTTATCATTACGGTTCCATCTTTTTTCACTACGAGCCTTACCCTACTCTTTCCATACTCTACTCCGAGCGCGTCCGCCACGTCTCTTGGTAAGCTCATCTGCCCAGATTTCGTCACAGCTGCATCTTTCACAAGTATTGTACTTTCTATTTCCTCCGCCTTCTTTAAGGCTTCCGCATCCACGATGTTATCATTTCCACTTTTCGCGTCCTGTTCCATGTTATCCTTTTTCAATGAAATTATCTATCTTCATTGAGAATATCACACTTCATTGAATTTCGCAAGTACTCTAAAACCAGGTACCATAAAACCACACGCTCTAAAAACCACGGGTGCTATAATTACCCTAGGGTGGGCAATCCACCAGAAGATTAAAATCTTACTGCCAGGATTATCTACTCAGAGATCAGGGCCACCCTTATCGTCATAAGGCTAATACCTAGTGCTTTGCCCTCACGAGGACTCTGCGACTTCAAAAGCTGGCCCTCTTTTTCCAAAGGAGTGTTTGTTACACTGGTGCGGTCGGCAACTACAACTCCGGCAGTCCGAACAATACGTCCAACGGTTACTACTGGTCAGCTAGTCCTTATACTAGCAATAGTAACAACGCGTACAATCTGAACTTCAATACAAGTAGCGTCAACCCCCAGAACAACAACAACAAGAACAACGGGTTTTCCGTCCGTTGTGTTGCTATTCCTTAGTCTCGCCGCTTTTCGCCGCGCGATCTCTGAGAATCCCACCCTACCAGGCAAGGCCAAATATCTCTAAGATGCCACCGTCTCACAAAATCATAACTCAGCACCCCAAAAACAAAACCGCAAGTCAATATCTATACTCCCATCCTACACTATCAAACATCTTCTTGCATAGCATTTTTGCATTACAATGTTTGCAATATCCGAGGTATGAGATAATTGCTTCTGTTTTACGATGCCCCATCACGCATTCATGTACCGCCTTATAAAATTCTCCCTTGAATCTTTTCCCAGGTACAATCTTATGTGGATATAACACCATCCCTAAAAAATTTACACCCTTATCAATGCTCTGAATATAACGTTTCTTAGGGTGTAATATTAGTCCTAGTGATAAAAGATATTCTTCTATCACTTTTATATCTCTCTTTGCCTGCAAATAGTCTTCTTCCGATACAACTATATAAAAATCATCTACATATCTACCATAATATTTATACCCCAATTTTTGTTTCACAAATCTATCGAGCAAATCCAGATAGATATTAGAAAGAAGCTGCGACGATAAATTACCAATCACAATCCCTCTACCTTTTGGCTGATGCAACAAGCTTTTATTCACCGCCAAATCTTTCCATGAATCAAGCGGTCTTCTTAGCCTTACGCCCTTTACTGGATCGTCAAAAATTATTTGGTGCCACAGATATTTTAGCAGTTGATATTTCGGCCCTCTCCTTGGAAATTGCTTTTTAAGTCCCCACACCGCTCTCTTAAAAAGGTCTCTTCTCGACAAACTCATAAAATACCCTTGTACATCCAACTTAATCACGTACGCTTTTTTAGTATAATTATTTGATGCCCTAGCAATATCTTTTTCTAATCTTTTTATTCCATAGAGTACGCCCTTTTCCTTTCTGCAAGAAAAAGAATTATTTATTAGTCTCCTGTCCCACCACTCCGCAACTTCATTATATAAAAGATGATGTACTACTCTATCTCTAAACGGCGCCGCAAAAATTTCTCTAATCACTGGCTTTCTAATTATAAAAGCAACGCTTCTACTTGGTTCATACTTCTTATCCAGAATACATCTCGTCAACCGTCTGATATTTTCTCTCCAATATATTTCAAAGTTATACTCATCAGCCGTTTTTAGTTTTCCTTTACGCGCTTCCAAAAATGCAATATAAAGGCTATGCGACAACCACTCTTCATTAATTTTATCCCAAAAAGTACCGTCACTCTTTTTCACGTCTCTTCCTTTTTCGTTCTTCTTTTTCAATTTTATTACTTTCTTTTGTAATCGCATCTTTTAATTTCATCAGTGTCGTCGCAAGATTATAATTCTGTTCAGAAGAAAAAATCCGAATCGCCGTCGCACCTAGCATTAAGCCCTCTATCTCATCTACATCATCCGTAATTTGTACTAGTGCTTCCCTTGATTCCATTCTTTCGTGCGCCGCAAGGCTTAATGCTTTTATCGCATCATTGACTAAGTACATTAATTCATTGCCAAATGCTCTCTGCGCCACCGCATCTAATTTCCTCGTCATCTCCCACATCGTTCTTAAAATTTCAAGTAACAATGTTTTAATCGTCGGCCAAATTACAGCCGGCATTAACATCCTATCCGACATCTCCCATTTTCGCGATTCTTCTTCCACCATGGTATTAAGCTCTTCCTGAGTCACTTTATACCCCAGTTCTACCGCCAAGTAGTCTTCGCCTGTTCCTGGCTTAATTGTATAATTCAAAGATTCTACCTCGTCAATAAACTTTTTCAAATCTCGAACTTGGACAATACCCTCCTTAGACGGCGCTACATAATCTCTATCTGGCCAAACTTTCACACTTTTTTTCAGCCTCGGAGCCACCAATTTAGTATAGTAGAGTACAGAGTTTCCTGCTATCTTCCACCAGTTTTCATTAGACCTGAACAAAATTATTAATTTGTCATTCTCTTTCTCGCGTTCCATCACCTGTTCTTTACGGTGATCATAGGCAGCTTTCTCCGCTCTACCTTTCATTGATTTTCTTATTTGGTCATCTTTTCTTTTTCCCAAACCTTTTCTCATGTTCTCACCTAGCTTTATACTTTTTATCAAAAACTTTTTCTGCAATCTCTACTTGCATTTCATTAGAGCTATTCTTTTTCTCCTTTGTGCAACCTTCATTTATGCTTTCTAGGACTACTTTTTCTTCTTTTTATGCAATTTTCACTTGCATTTTCCTGTTCCATTTTGCTCTATTTTTCACTATCGCTCTTTCTCTTTCAATTGGGTTAGAGATCGCGCGGCGAAAAGCGGCGAGACTAAGGAATAGCAACACAACGGACGGAAAACCCGCGGTAGTTGCTGCTGTTGCCCTGGGGGCCGACGCTACTTGTAGTGAAGCGCAGACCGTACGCGTAGTTACTAGTGCTAGTATAAGGACTAGCTGACCAGTAGTAACCGTAGGACGTATTGGCCGGACTGCCGGAGTAGTAGCTGCCGACCGCAGTATAGGATAAAGGTGCAGCTTTGATTTTATCAGGTGTAGTGGCAGAGTAGGTATCTACTATGCTCTGGAAGCTTGGAGCGGTATTAGCGCCGCCATTTGGTAGCTTCCAACCCTTAGGACAGATAGATTGGGAAATGGTAGGATTACTAGTTTGTGCTCCTTGCCCAGCAGTGGCAGCGTACCAAGGGTAGTACCAGTTACCACCATTTACATCAGCCTTGGTATTAGCGTTGATTGCCTCATTGTAGTCGTTTCCCGCTCCATCTCCTGTTGGTGTCCAACTGGTTTCTCCACCAGAGAAGGTACCGACTAATACCGATTGGTTGTTAGTGAGGGTAAGTTTCAGGTTTTCTGCCATCCAGCAGTTGCCATCCGCTAGTTTTCTGACGGTATAGGTTCTTTTATTAGAGCCAGTCGCAGGACTACTTGCAGTACCGGTACCGTCTGTACCACGATAATCTATTAAGGTAGTTTCTGGCACGTAACTAGTATTGCCATTATAAGCACCAGTAGTATCTGATGTAGTGGCTGATATTGCCGGGGTCGTGACCGAGTCACAGACACTAGGTGTCATATCCTGCATATAAGTGATAGTAAAGAACGCCGGGGCAGATTGTTCCCACTGTGCCGTAAGTGTTACAGAAAGCTTGCTAGAACTTAGTGCTACATTTGCGCCTGCCTGGTAAGTCGTACCATCAGACCCTAGATAGCCAGTAAAGTTATAGTTAGTTCTAGTCGGTTCCGTACTAGAAATAGTATAAGTATAAGAAGAAGTGATTTCACTAGTAGAGAAGTTGGAAGGACAACCACTTCCAGAATTACAGTTATAGGTAATCGTATAAGTATATTCATTAGCCCAAATAGCATAGATAGTAGCTTCTGCCTTAACGTCAGAAAGATCACTCATGTCTTCCGCTACTACTTCTATCTTATCTCCTGCTACATAGAGATTGTCTGTCCCAGAACCATTATCCTTAGGGTTAGGAGTACCCATAGTGTGAGCTGCTACCTTGCTCCATCCAATGAACCTGTATCCTGGTCTAGTCGGCACCGTACTAGGTACTGTAAACTTGTAGGACGTAGCCATGACGGTTTCTGTCATAGTAGCTGGCATATTGGATGCAATATCACTGCCAGACCCTGACCCTCCGGCGCCATCAATGTTAGGATTGAACTTTAACGTATACCCCACATACGGAGGATTAGCCGCAGCAGTAAAGAGTAGAGTGTTAGAATAAGTACCTGAGAGGAT
>JAFRAU010000007.1 GCA_017405245.1 Candidatus Saccharimonadota bacterium | reverse complement strand
CATCATGCATTTCTTTGTCTATGCCGTGGCCGACGTAGTTTTCTATGACGCCAAGGTGGCCTTTGCGGAGAACTTGCTCAACTGCGTGGCCGATAGTACCAATGGCGACGCCAGGTTTTACTTGTTCAATTCCCTCCCACATGGAGGCCTCGGTGACAGAAATCATTTTTTTGACGGCCGGAGAGCCTTCGCCACCAACTAGCATAGTGAAAGCAGAATCAGTAAAATAGCCCTTGTAATAGATATCAAGATCAAAAGAGACTTTGTCGCCGACTTCTAGGGGCTCATCTTTTGGCGCACCGTGGACCAATTCATCATTAATGGAGATACAGATAGCACCCGGGAATTCCTCATCTAGCATATCGTAGGCAACTTCAGCGCCACGAGCGACGATTTCTTTCCTCACCCAAGCGTCAATTTCCTTGCCGGTCATGCCTGGTTTTACATAATTCTTGAGATCCCTTAAGAGATTGCCGAGAATCTTGCCGCCCTCACGCATGGCGGTGATTTTTTCTTGCAGTTTTTCGGGAGTTGCGTTGTCTTTATTCACCATAGCTTTTTTCGAGTTCCTCGCCATTTACATCATTTATTTGTTCAACCGCATTTGGGTTAAATTTTTTAATAACGTTGACTAAACGATTTGTCACTTCGTCGATCTTGCCAACACCATCAACGCGCTCAACTGGAATATTTACCTGTTCTAACAGAGGTAAAATTGAACAAATATTTTGTTCAAAGATTTCAAAACGGCGTTCGATGCTGGATTTTTCTTTGTCATCATCACGGCCGCGGAGCTCCAGACGATTAAATAATTCTTCTTTTGGAACTTCCAAAATAATGGCGCCGTCAATTTTGTCGGCCATATTATTTACGATATATTCAGCTTGTTTGGCGGTACGTGGATAGCCGTCTAGAATAACATCAAAGCCTTCGGCCTCTGCTTTGTCGATTTGGTGGTTCATGAGACGGATAACGTCTTCGTCTGGGATTAATTCCCCTTTATTAGTGGCATCAGCGTAATCGCCGGTATCACGAATTGCCTGACCGACGGATAATGAGCGCCAGCCAAATATTTCTGAAAGGGCCTTGCCCTGAGTGCCCTTACCCGACCCCGCTAAACCAAATAAAATAATCATAATTCTCCTTCACCTTAATTATAGCACAAAAATACCCCCTTATGCAGGGGGTATCTCTTTATTTAAGCCCTAACTTAATACGTTCGGTCTTTTCGGCCTTCCGAGCTTCGCGGATGATAGCCTTAAGGCGGCGTTCGCGCTTAGAAATTGGCTTGCTAAAACGCATCTGCGACTTCTTAAGAGGCATAACTCCACTCTGAAGAACCTTGCGGTTAAAACGACGAATGATGTTCTCGTTCGCCTCACCTTGATCTTTTCTAGTAACTTTAATAGCCATATCGCTAGCTATTATATCACATGTTTTAGAGAAAGACAAGAGAAGCCAGAAAGTGCGCTTAGTTACTTCAGTATACAGCGCACAGAGAAGCCGTTACCACGGTTGGCGTGAGCAACCGCATCGACGTTTGATGAATCTAAAGATAAATAATACATATCAGTTCCATCATATCTGGTTGACGACCAATAGCCGCTAACGGTTCCCTGCCCAGTTGGAGTGCCACTATAGAAGCTGCCAGCAAAGTCCATTGCGGCACCGCCATTTTCTACCGGAGCGCGTAGTAATGCTATAGTGCCATAATTAGATACTAGCGTGTTAAGCTCTCCTGATGGTCCACCGGTGGGTAGGCGCCAACCCGTTGGGCAAGAATCATATAGTGCATTACTGCTGTTATTACTGGTTTTAATTGTTGCGGCAGAAGCTGCATAATAATTATAGAGTGTTCCGTACGGATTGCCCGATAAAGTGTCTGTGCCATTAATATAGATTTGCTCACCGCCAGTAAGAGTCGCTGAGCCAGACGTTTTAACCCAATTTCTAATCGTAGTATAACTTATGGGCGCATTCTCTGATATATTTGTTGAAGTATTGATATAGCTAGCATACGATGACGAAACGTCAATTGCGCCCAGATTACTTGTCATCCAGAGATTGCCATCTTTTAATTTAGCGATACTATATGATACACCCTTATAACGAGAATCCATTAATTCATAGTTAGTGTTTCCTTGCATAGAGGACACTACTAAGCTTTTTTCTTCTTCGGAAAGCTTTGAAAAATCTTGTAAGTGCACCAAATTAGTGATTGACTTTGGCTCATCTAGTATACACCTAATTGAGTAGCCATAACCACGTCCGCCTCCTCCATGGCTAACCATTGTTTTAGTTAATGACAAAAAAGTCATATAATCAACGGCGTCATTCATCCTGTTTGCTCCCCAATATTTACCAGTATTGCCCATGTCACTCGGTGCCCCGTTTCCGAAAGACCCAGAAAAAGTAAAAGCGAGCCCACCTCCGTGGATCGGGGATCGGAAAGAATTTATAGACTCATTGTATATTATTGCTAGACTATAATATTCTTTATAAGTACTTCCTGTAGGCAATCTCCATCCCGCAGGACAGATATCGGAATCTGTCTTGATGGCGCCGTTATCACCATAGACGGTACCTGCTGAAGCCACGTAATAATTATATAGGGTGCCATAGGTAGTATTTGCTATAGGATCGGTGCCCTCTAATGGAATAAACTCGCCAGTGGCAGTCGTATTCGTTCCTTCTGTCGTTCGCCAACTATTAAAGGTATCTGCCGAAATGGTAGTTACGAGGTTAGTATTCTGGCTCGTGAGGTCTACTGTTAAATCTTCTCTCCCGAGATCTAGATTATCCATCATCCAGCAATGGTCGTCGGCGAGGCGTTGGATAGTATATATGTGATTATCACGGTTATCAACTACTCTAGTTGGAGTAGAAGTGCATTCAGATGGTGAAAAATTTTGCATAACACTTAGATTTTCTGGTGTGGCTGGAGTACTTGGATGAACTATAGTATATTTTACTTTTCCCGTATACGTATCAGCGGCTTGCGCTTGAGATACATATGCAGCGTAAGTAGATTTGAATGATGACCCTGATACGGAATCTGTATTGGCTGCAAATGAAACAACTTTTGTGTATTCATTTGGTATTGCATGATAATTATTAAAACCTGTTGCTAATGTAGGGGCGTAAGTCCCAGAAACAGCGGTTAATTTCATTGCCCAGTTAGATGTGTTTCCGGAAATTGCCGTTCCAGTAACTATACCATTTGAGGCATCTAGTACAGATGGCTTCATCACAGTGTTCCCATATGTATTATCGCTATACCCTACCGCATAAACAGCAAACCCACCAGCGTCATTACAAAAGACACTAAAAGTAGTTTCGCCTATTTCATCTTCATATGTACCAAGTTCCACAACGGCGGTATGGGCACTCCCGATAGTACTGGTCATAGAGCAAGAAACCGGTATATTAACGGAAATATTATCCGTAGTAGTGGACTCTGCGTATGCACCCTGCATAAATATAGCAGGTAGCAACAATATTACACCTAAAACTAACTTTTTATATGACATTTATGGTTATATTGTACCATATTTTAGAAACAAAAAATGGCGGAACCGACGAGACTCGAACTCGCGACCTCTGCCGTGACAGGGCAGCGCTCTAACCAACTGAGCTACGATTCCACT
>JAFRAU010000006.1 GCA_017405245.1 Candidatus Saccharimonadota bacterium | reverse complement strand
TCTACCAATATTGCAGTTAGTAAAACCAGATGGGAGCGTAGAAACCCTAACCGAAGCATTCAGTGCATTGGCAGGCGATGACCTATTTAGTAATCGCGCTAAGATGGTATCCTTGCAATTCGCAATGAATCTAGCAGAAGTAGGCGACAAACTAGTATTAGTGGGGCCAGCTAACTTCACTGCTGGTACGGACACCTTTATTCTTGAGGACGGCAAGTTTATCCCATATGAGCGCAGGCTCAGCGACTCCCTTCTCGCTAATTTGACTACGGTAGGTTATAAAGGGCGCATCTATGCCATGGGCTACGCGCAAACAGAAGAAAAACGCGTCGCCTTTAGGTCTAGCCAGATGGTAGAACTAGAAGACGATCCGGAAGAGCAAGAAGAGAACGAGGCTTCGGGATCTGTTATCCCTAGTGCTCCAAAGTCAGGCGAAGGCAATGGCGCTAATCTAGTACAAAATGGTGGTGCATCCGCAGGGATCGTATCGTTTGCTATAATCGCCGTGGCTTCGCTGGTCTATTGTGTAAAACGGGGGCTTACTAGGGCATAATAACGTTTTTGTGCGCTTGCTTATACTTATAATTAGATCAAAAAGAGCCGTATAGACGGCTCTTTTCTGTTACTCTAATAATTAGGAGTAACAAACTATGAGCAATAGGTAACCCACATTGTCATTGTATTGTATAGATACCATTCTAGCAGCAGTAACCCTATTCTAGAACCTAATATTTAAGCCCTTACTAGCTAGCGGGCACAAAAAAACGCCGAGACGGCGCCTTTTAGCTATATGGCTGGGGATGAGGGATTCGAACCCCCGAATGCTGGGACCAGAACCCAGTGCCTTACCACTTGGCGAATCCCCAACGTTGATAACTATATTTTAACACAGCCATTGTAATTGTTCAAGAGTTGTAAAGTAAAACTGTCTATGTTATAATAAAAGTAGTAGGAAATTGGGCTAAACCTAGGAACTTTTCTGTTAAAGGAGGAAACTAATATGTTAGAACAAGTTGTAACGACCTGCATGGATATATCCAGTCCTGATATAGCAAGAGCATACGGGCACCTTCCAAAAAATAAAATTTATGAGTGGGCAGCTTATCAGGCGGCTCTTTCTGTTGAATATGTTAAAACAGGAAAAGGCGTTTCCAGCACACCGGAAGGGGCTTTCTCAAAAAAGAAGATGCTTGACCGTTTAGAGCATGCATTTCTCGAACGCGGCAACGCGTCCGACTGGAATCAGTGCAAGGATTTATTTCAAAACCATCTCGAAGATCCTGGAACATTAGAAAACTTTCGCTACTTCTGCGTTCCAGATTCAGATGAGATGATCATGTTTTATAAGTCTATTTGGACCGGCGATATGGCTTCTGCCATGGAATATCTACATCGGTGGGGAAAAGATTTAACTGGGCACTATCGCCAAAGCCCCGAGAATGAATCTTGGTACCGCATGACAGAGTTTGAAGGCATAGCCGTAAACGAACGTCTGAAAGCTCAGGCCGTGGCAGATTTAATCTATCTTGAAGACGTTGACAACGTCTGCTTCTTTGGAGGCGGCAACTTACCGGAAAGGCTATATGGATGGAGTCTTAATTCACTAAATAGCATCACTCTTTTCGAAACCGGAAAAATTGCGCAAATTGACGAGCTATTATATCGCGAGCTTGACGATTATGGCAAACTTTTTAATCCGGACATTGTTCACATCTATCAAGAAAACTTGCTCAATGCATCATCTCACGAAAATCTGTTAAGTACACAGGATCTTGTAGTTATGCATGGTGTATCCATGTATCTCGGTAAAAACCGGGAGGGGATGATTGGAGCATTAAAAAATGCTAAGGCGATTCTTAGAGATAAAGGGCTCATGTCTTATGACTACCTACTTCTCACCGAAGGAATGAAGAGGACTGCTACCGCACAGCATTGGCCGGGAGCTGAGAATATGAAAATCTTTAATTCCGTAGAAGAAGCTATCGCCGAAGCAAAAGAGATTATTTATCTCGTCAATAGCACCTCAGCAAACACGTCATTTTTCAACTTAGAAAGCATCGTCGTAAACTCTGTCGAGCCTTGGGGTGAGACAAGCGTACGCTTTCTGCTTCGTAAACGTAGCTAACTCAATTTCCTCTAAAAGGGTCCCGGAATAAATCTGGGGCTCTTTTTCTTGCTTTTTTTATCGCACTTATGATAAAATATATTAAAAGGAGGAAAATTGCAATTACTTATTATTCTATTAGTGGCCGTATCAATTCTGACGCTACTGTCTGGTATTGCCGTTCTCAGCGGCGCCAGAAAAGGCGAGAGATTCCAGGCATTTCTATTTTTCTTCATTACTCTATTCGCACTTGGTTGGTCCGTATCGATCGGAACATTTCTATCCCTGCCAGAAAACACTACGACGGAAATTTCCACCATTACAGCCTTATGTATCTACCTCCCAGCCCTCTTTATGTCATGGGGTTTAGCCGTATATCCAATCTATAAATACAAAGCCGGTAAAGTTGTTATGATAGTATATGCCATCTACTGTCTTGCACTATTCATCTTGCCACTACTCGACCACTCTATTCTTTATTCAAGCATTACACTTAGCGAGGCTAATGGCAATATCGTTCATTTGCAGCACAACCTTTATAACTATATGTACATGGGATATTTCATCTCCACGTGTCTTATCTACATGATCGGGCTATGGTACAACGCGCGCCATGCCAAATCTGCTCAAATCAAAAAAGCCAATTTAATGGTACTCATCGGTTTTACTATTACTGGGGTAATTGCTCTCATCTTTGATGTTATCTTATCTTTTGCTGGCAAATATGACACCATTTGGGCTGGCCCACTAGCTATGTCGTTTGCATGGGTATTCCATTACTATGCAATTTTAAAGTATCGCCTACTTGATCTTTCTGGCAATTGGCTTAAAACTTTGTCCGTTGTTATCATCATGTCTCTTGCAGCCATTATTTACCTCACCATCTTCTTTATCATTTTTATAGCTCTCTTTAAGATTCCAAGCCCGTCTATTTCCGTTATCGTCTTGAACGTTATTATGATTGCAATTGTCTTACTACTATTCCCAGTTTTAAACGAAGTCAATGCCTACGTCAAATCCCTTGCATCCGTTACCGAAATCGACATGTCCTATATCGTTAAAAAATTAGAGACCTTATCAAAAGAATATATCAACTATTATGAGCTATCAGAATTTCTAGCAGAGCATTTACATTTTCGTTATATCGGGCTAATCATCGGCGGCAAACTATATGGATCTAAGCAAGCTAAACTTTCCGCAAATGAAATCAGCTATTTAGATAAGCTCAAAAACTCAAACGACAAAATGTGGATCAAACTTGATGGAGACCTAGAAGGCATCCTTAAAAAAGATGGCGTTGAGATGGTTGCAGTATTGAAAGATCCAAACGGAGAAATCGTAGGAAAAATTCTCATTGGTCGTCCACTTGGCAATATCAATTTCTCGTCGCGCAATATATCTTCCATAGAAACAGCCATAGTACTCACAGCATCTGCAATCACATCAGAAAGAAAAGCGAGGGCTTAAATTCATGTCACCGGTGGGAAATACTAAATCAGATAATAACCTTGAAAAAAACTCTAAGGAGCAAGATTTTATCATCAATAATCTGCTGACTCATCCTCTTGAAAACATCGAAGAAGTAGATGATTTCTATGAAGCTATCAATCGTCAGCATCTAACTCATGCCATTACCAAAGATCGCCCCTATACATACTGGACTATTGAGCTATATGACAAGAGAAATGGCATCCGCGGAGGCGGAGGGTTAGGCGTACTTGCCGCCGATACGCGTCGCGTAGCAGAGCAAAGTAACGTACCATTTGTGCTTATTACTCCATTCTACCCTAGCGAACAGCACCAGCATTACGAGCGAGATGGTGACGGTTTTAAAAATTACACTACGCACCAACCAGTCGATTACCATAAATATGGTTACCAGTTCTTGGACACAGTTAATATCCGCTGCAATAACCAGCTCGTATCCTTAGATGTAGTAGAGAAAGTTTTAGGTACTACCAGGATTATTTGTATCACAGAGCCAGGATTCGGGGAACTATACTCGGGCGATTCTGGCGGTGACCACCGCCTATATCAGGAAGTTGCTCTTGGCTTTGGTGGCTATCAAGCCCTAAAACTCGCCGGCCTCAAACCCGCTATCATGCAGCTAAACGAAGTCGCAACTTTCTTTGCTGCCTTGGCTCGCTTAGATGAGCTTGCCGAAAACGGTATGGATTTTTATGAAGCCGTTGTCTATACCAGAAAGCACACTTTATATACCAATCATACCTTAGTACAAGCCGCCGAAGCCGACTTCTCCTATGCCCAGTTCGAACGCTACGTCTTCCCAAATCTCCGTTCCAAAGCCGTCAAAAAATGGCTCTCCGATAAATTCGAAAATGGACACATCAGGCTTTCTTCTGTCACTATCGAGATTGCCGAGCTTCGCTCCGGCGTATCCAAACTTCACGCCCGCGTCGCCAATTATCGTGATCTCGCTGGAAACAAGGTCAAATTCAAAGCTATTACAAACGGCATCGACATTCCAACCTGGACCAGCCCAGACACAGTCAAATATCTCTTAGATAAAGGCATCTTAGACAAATTCTATCTTCCAACCACCGACTATCTTGAAAAAATCGAAACTATCACTTCCGAAGACATCACTACGCTTAAAAGTAAAGGGCGACTTTTGCTCAATCAAACTCTCGCGCATCGTCCTAATCAATATGGTGAATTTATCGAAATCCCTGAAAATGCAATTCTTTTCAACTTCAAACGTCGTTTTGTAGATTACAAGCGTCCTTGGCTACCGTTTACCCAACCAGAAAAGCTAAAAGCCATTTTAGAAAAACATAATGCCTATTACATTCTCTCTGGACGTGTCCACGAAGGTGATGCACGTATGAGTGCTCGTCTCCACGCTATTTTAGACTTAGTTGACAAAGATGCTGTTCTAAGAAAACGCGTACATTATCTGCCAGATTATGACGAGGAGCTTGGTCGTGCATTGTCTATTGGTGCTAATATTTCCATTAATAACCCTATCGTCGGCCTAGAAGCCTGTGGTACTTCTTGGATGAAAGACATCGTAAATCTTGGTATCTTAGTCAGTACTCATGACGGCGGTGTCGCCGACATGCCAGCAGATAATTACCTCAATATTTCCGGAAATACCGAGGACGAGGAAGTCGAATCTCTTTATGAGCGTATGGAAGAAGCTGCTTCTGCCTGGGAACACTCTTTTGACTTAGAGTTCATCATAAAGAAAGAGTTATCTGCTTACCTTCCAGTTATTTCCGGTACGCGCATGCTTAGAGATTACTTAGATTACTTGTTTTAGATCCTCAGACAAAAAGCTCAAAAAATATCAAAAGTATTTAGCCATTAAAAATCCCTCGGCTTTTGCCGAGGGATTATTTTACACTGATGGTTCCGCTCTAATATAGCCTTTTATAGCCATAATAATCGGCTCGGAAATCGTAAAGACTAAAAACGCCTCTACTATCATTCCTTCAAAATAT
The DNA here is from genome assembly GCA_017405245.1 of Candidatus Saccharimonadota bacterium. Lineage (GTDB taxonomy): Bacteria > Patescibacteriota > Saccharimonadia > Saccharimonadales > Saccharimonadaceae > Nanosyncoccus. Next base: position 1,079 of record JAFRAU010000006.1, on the reverse strand, counting down.
GCCGCCACAGCTTGTTTCAGAAAATCTGATAACGGCAATACTCCCAGAAACGCTATCGTCTCAAAGAGCAAGTTGTCAAGCAACCTACCCAAGAGTGAAGACGCTATCGATCTTAGCCGGTAGCCTTTATCGTACTTGTCTAAGGTCTCCGGCAAAAGGTCTTTTTCCTTATGCAGTCCTGCCACCAGTTCCACAGGGCTATAATGCCTACTATCATGAATTTGTTGGACTTTCATCCGAACAAACAGCCAGTTATTAGAAAGGCTACTTGCAACAAAACCAGTCAGGCTAGCAATCGTAATTCTAGCCGAACTTCCCAAAGTCGCAGCAAACGCCTCTTGTCCGTTCCAGCCAGGAAAAGCCGGGAGTGCGATAACTGCCGTAAAAACCAATACGCTTAATATATTTAGCGCTGTCACTAAATATATTAAAAACCTCGCCGTCTTTTTGCCATAGATTTCTACGGCCGCATCGCCGAGGATATAAGACAGTGGAAAGATAATTAGCCCACCATCTACCGGAATCCCAAAAAGATTCCAAATTTTGACCGCCGCGAGATTGGAAATTACAAGAGTTAGTACCATTAGTGATGATAATACTACTAAGACTTTATTTTTTCTGCTCATTTTCTCACCTCCCATATCAGAATCAGAAAAAAGCCCTATCTTTCTATTATATCACACTCATGCTAATATGTCAAGATACGGACACTCGGAAACTCACCCAGACATGTTCAAAATAGCCGTTCTTACTATACTCTACTAAAACACCGCTGCTCAAAAAAACATGAGCTACATTGTCCAATTATTTATCGCAGAATTATGCTCATGTTAATGAAAATGTGATATAATAAAAGAGCAAAACATTTGAATTATTGTCACTAGAATTCTTTTACGGCGCCATTAGCCCGTTTGATTCTAGTGATCAAATGTTTTGCAAAGCTAGTGGCGCCGTTTTTGTATTTGAGATTGCGCCGCATATATCTAGTAAGATGTCCATACTTCCAGTCGCAGTACTAGACGGAAGGATAGTGGCAGAAAACTAGATTTTAGAATAGACCATAAGTTAGCCAAATGATT
>JAFRAU010000005.1 GCA_017405245.1 Candidatus Saccharimonadota bacterium | reverse complement strand
ATTCCATGCTAGGCAATATGACGCCAGTTGAGTTTTTGCAAAGTCTTGATGGTTATGAGAATGCCTGCCCAGACTTTTCTATGCTATACTAATAATATTAACAACTAGAAAGTTGTACAACTTGTTTGGGAGGTCGACCTTTTACTTGCTTCTCGCTCAAAAATCTCGTCTGGGAAAGATACTGGATACTCTTCCCTAGTGTCAGATATTAAATCGGAAACATATTCGTCTAGTCGTTCAGAAAACCTATTGTCTTTATATTTACTAGTGTCAACATCCAAAGTCTCGCCGTTCTTGCGTTTGCAATTTGGGTGAACAAGTACTAAATTATCCGGGAAATTAGTGCCGTATTTTCTAATAGGCACGATATGCTCTACTCTGGAATTATGTATGTTCGACATTGGTTTATGACAGATAGCACAAACTCCAAATTGACAATCGTATTGGGACTTTGCCCACCTTTTCCAGATTAATTTCTTTTTTAACTTGGAGAAAATATAACTAGAAAAGTTCCAGTATTCACCTTGAAGGTCAAGAATTTCTTGTTTTTTGGCAGCCCTCTTATCATCTTCAATTACTTGATCTAGATTTTCTAAGCCCGGTACACTATCAAAAAGATATTTATATACTGCATCCGGATACGATTTTTTCAATTCTTTATATTTTGCTAATAATTCCGGGCTAATCTCACTCATTTTTAGACTCCAAAAGAATAGTTATTATTTCCTGAACGGCAGCAAGGACGCCTAACTTGGTGACGTTGATTTCTCTTTCCCCAACACTTACGATCGTCTGACGAAGACCTTTGACAGCCACGTCTCCGGTGCTTTCTACGGATATTAAGTCAAAGGTAACAGGTGTGGGTTTGAGAACACTCGGTCTGACGTCATACACGATACAATCTGCTACGTTATTTCGGAAATTGCCCAGGTCTTTCTCCGTAGTCATAATCACGGGTTGATTGCATTCGCGGAATCTAACACAGGAGGCAAAACTACTGCTAGCACCACCCACCATTACTAGCGAAATCTCAGGGTGCTCTTTTTTGAGCGCTTCAATCGCTTTTGCAATTTGCTCTAAGATTTCGTCAACGCGCTGCGCAAGAACATTGGAAGCGTGACTCATATTAATTGTGAATTTAGGGGAGAATAGAACATTTTTATCTCCCCAGTAATAAATATAATTATTAGATATTTGGTCGTGATAGTCAAAAATAGTTAAAATCTTTTTATCGTCATTTTGTTTCGTCGCAATATCTTGCTCAGCAGTGTCTAGCGCCGCAAGAAGCTTGCCCGGATCGGCGATTTCTGTGGCGTTTTGATAACATTTTTCAACGTCAAATTTATATTTGCGACAAAATGCGAACACGTCATTCTCGTCGCATATCTCTGACAGTGCGCGAATTAATATTGCTGAGTAATTTTTAGATAAGGTCATCGTCATAAGCCTCCTCGCTTAATGAATCGTCTTCTGGTTTTGTTTCAATATCTTCTATATCCACTGCTTCGTTTTCGTCTGATGCTACTTGATTTTGCGACTTCTTAGCTCTATCAATTTCTTCTTGCTTTATTCTTTCTGCTACTTCTGAGACGATATCAAAATATTCCTCCTCAGAAAGTTTGGGACTGTCTGCGAAATCAAAAATCTTGCGTGCCAAGCCAGGCTGGCGGTCTATAAGGAGTGCTTTTATATAGTAGTGATTATCAGACTCCGGAAGGTTAACAGACTTTTTTAGAAGATGGTCAAACCAGTCACTTTTAGTGAACTCGTCATCTGCAAAATAGCTCAAATAATCTAGTGCCTGTACGTCTAAGAGCCAGAGAACAGCGAGAGTTTTTTCTAAGCAATTATCACTACTCGCGATTTCTGGCAAAGCCTCAAAAGCATCCTTGATGTCAGCTGACGAGTCCTCCTGGTCTAAATTGTGATTAGCTGGGACATAATAACACTCCTCGCCAGTGATAAAATGAAATTCTGGGTGCAGGAGATTAACTAGAAAGTCGTAATATTCCGTGTCGAAATGGTTTTCATTAGTTTTAATTAGCTCCGTAGCTATTTTTTCTGCCTTCTGATAGTCACGGGAAATGATAGCAGATTTTAAGACTGGTACAGCCGCTTTTATTGCAGCATCTTTCATGGTCTGGTACAACTCTTCCGAAGCATAGCCTCCGAGACCCACTTCTCTTAAATCGAAGTCGACTTTGGCGGTACGGAAATTATAATCATCTAAAAGATTCTTGATTTTAGCTAGATTTTCGAAATCGTGTCTGGCGCTATGGTACTCCGAAAACTCAATAAATGGTTTTTCTTCTATAAGAATTTCGCCAGCGAGCTCATCCGCAGAGCGAAAGTCGAATTTCTTAAACAGTGGTGAGATTTTTGCAAGCGCATAATAAATAAGCCTGGCACGCTGAACGGTCTGCGCTAATCTCATGTCAGGAGTAATGTCGACCCCCAGAAACTCTTCACTCATTTTCTATATTATAACATTATTATTGCTGTTTTGGCAAGTATCATATCATTATTACTATAATATGCCTAGTCTTTTAGTTTTCTAAAAAATATGATAGAATGAGAGAGGTGGCGCTTTGGCGGAGTGGTTACGCAGAGGTCTGCAAAACCTTTTACACCGGTTCAATTCCGGTAGGCGCCTCCACGAATTTGCCCGAGTGGCGGAATCGGTATACGCGTTCGACTTAAAATCGAATGGAGAAATCCATATGGGTTCAAGTCCCATCTCGGGCACCAACTAATACTATTGGCGTCGCATAATATAACTCTTGTTTAGCAGGAGTTATTTTTGACTAAACGTTTTAAGTTTAGAGAAATCTACACTGCTAGCCGCTTTTTCAAGCGAAGTCTTTGAGCCGTAGTGAGTCTTAGTACCAGGGCTATCAGAAAGCATATGTTGAGAAAACGGAAAACAGGCGGCTTTATCTAGCTTCCCACCGAGTACATCTTTGAACCAAGTAACTTTTTCATGAGTAATACTTCTTAGCGGTATTTCCCAGGCTTCTTTCATTTCAGCCGGGAGAAAAGTCAAAGAAAAGAGCCCGCCATCACCGCCTCCGATTTCTTTACCGTAAGCAATAGAGGTGTTGCCATCTATCCAAAGGCCCTCGTCTAATGCACGCATCTGATGATGAGTAAGGTCGGCCTCACAGGAAATAATATGGCCGGTATTACTTTTAATCTCGCCAATAAACTTTCCCTCGCAAGTAGTGGTCACAACAGAGTAATCAGCATCTGGCGAACGCAAGCCATACTTTTTATCATAACTAATAGTATCGCTGGAATAATCCAAAATAACCCAACTTAAAAGCCCAGTTTTAGTGTTCCTAGATACCGCATAAAATTCTGACCTTGCACCCCAAAAAGCACTGGTATGTAAACGAAAAATGCTCGCGATGCCGTAATACTTAGCTGTATCACCGGCAAATACGCTAGACTTGGCTGGAATAAAACCATCTGGCAGAAGGTACTGAATTTTATCAGGGTTATCTATCTCATAAAAAAGAAAAAATGCGTAAGGTTCAACAACGAAACCCATTTTACTGGCTTTTTTGGCGGCAGAGGTAATAATCATACGCTGAATAAAAACTGGCAAGCGGCTAAGTTTCTTTTGAAGGTGATGCGTGGTACCTACATCCATAGGATTTACTAATTTTTCTGTGCCACGAGCAAAATCATTAACGGTGTTCATATTTATGATTATAGCATAAGCAAGTCGAAAGCAGGACCTGAATTTAGATGCACGTGCGAGCTTACGTCGGTATGTGCATGATACATTGCAACGAAAACGCGCCCCAATTAGGCGCGTTTCTGTTTCTAGGTGAATAATCACAGCAAGAAACTCCCGATATTAGGCGGCTCTCAACATCGTCCAATATCTTAATTCTATTTTAGCATAGGCAAAATGCGTGTCAATATTGATTTTTAAGATTTTATATGTCATAATTTTTTGGAAAATAACAGGGGCGGTGGCTGAAAATCTATTGACTTTTTAGCATTTGTGTGGTATAATGAAATTATAACATATTGCGATTTTCTAACATTTTCCATAAAAATCCAGTAAGCTCGCCTGCCAAGCGAGATTTTTAGTGTATAATAGGTTTATGGTAAAAAGTGGAGTGAAAAAAGTAAGTAATAATGGCAGCGCCGATACTGGGGAGAAAAAGTCTGCGATGAGGCATACATCATTTCGTCAAAAATTCCTAAAATGGTGCGACGGATGGCGGCTTTCGGCGATGGGCGTAGTACTTGCTTCTAAAAAACCTAAGTTCTGGCTTGTATTTATCATTAGCTTTGTGATTTTTGGAACGTTACTTTCGCTACTGTCAGATGGCATGGGGAAAGTGAACTTCTTTTTTGCGACTGATTTTTTTGGTAAAATCTCCGTTATCAAAGACAGTTTCCTGGCACTGATTGGGCTAAATGGCCGAGCATTCTTAGACTGGGGTCTAACCTTTCTAATTACTATCTTGCAGAGCCTACTGATTGCTCTGATTGCGCTAGTCTGGAAAAAGAAAAGAGAAGTGGCTGCATCCGTCGAAAATAAGTCGGCTGACAATACACTACAAAATGCCGGAATTGTAGCAGGTCTTGCCATACTCGGAAGTGGCTGCCCGACCTGCGGTACGGCTCTTATCACGCCAATTTTGGGCGGTATTTTCTCGGCCAGCGGATATGCGATGGCGGAGACGGTTTCTGGAACTATTACGGTAATTGCCATTATTATCGCACTTCTTTCACTGAAAAAAGTGGGGGAGCAAGCGTATGTTATAATGATAGATGAAGAATGGAGAAAAAAGCACCGTGCGGATAAACACACGGCTAAGGAGAGAAATGAAAAGTAGAGTTTTATCAACTATTATATTAATTGGAGTAATCGCGTTGCTTGGCGCGCTGATAGTTTTTAATATGAATGGTGGAACGGAAAATCATACAGATCAAATCTGGAATGAGGGCACTACCATGGGCCGTGCTGATGCTAAGAATTATTATATTATGTATACCGACCTGGCCTGTCCATATTGTGATGCATTTTCCCGAGCGATTGCAGAAAATGAGGAGGAGTTTAAGCGAGATTATATCGAGGGAAAGGACATCCTATTTGAGGTGCGCGTAACGGAGTTTTTGCATGAATATGGTGAGCATCACCCAGAGATGTCCGAATGGAGCGCAGAGGGAGTTTACTGTGCAAGAAAACAGGGCAAGTTCTGGGAATATTACCATGCGGCTCTCAAATCGCTTTGGGATGATTATCAGTCTCATGGTTTTGGCGTATCTAAAACTAGCCCGGCTATCACCGGAATGACGTCTGATTACTGGCTGGAAATTGGTAAAGACCTTGGGCTTGGCTCTGAGTTTGAGACTTGCTACACTACTCACCAGATGCTCCCGGAGGTCCGTGCTAATACAGAAAAGGCCACTAAATACGTAGACGGGGGCTTACCGTACTTCAAATTCGGTAGTTTTACCACCGGAGGATTTGATACTAACTGGGGTTGGGATTACGTTAAAAAGTACTTAGACGCAGGGCTCAAAAAATAAGTAAATATGGTATTTTCCAAGACGTATTTGACTATGCCGGTGAGATTTTATCTGGGATTTTCTTTGCCTCGAATAAAACTGTTGGTACGGCCGGAGGCGGTGTAAAATCTGTCCTATGCAGTGGGTAGCGAATTTTGGTCTGATATTTCTGAATTAGTGCCAGTCCGAGCTTCGAGGTATAATGGCGATCAGTATTTAAGAGCTTTAAGGCAAACTGTTTTTGTAAAATTAAATATATGCTCTCTGGCGGATTGTCGGCCGTAAGGAGCTTCTTAACAATTGCAGAAGATAAATGAAACGGCGGATTGGCAAAAACTTTATACGACTCTTTTGGAAGTTCGCAGTTTAGAAAATCGTCTTCGATAATCACTACGTTCTTCATATGATACTTTTTCAAATTTGCATACAACTTTCTTGCAGTTTGATGATCTGGCTCAATAGCGATAACCGTCTTGCAGCGTTTTGCTAGGGCGACCGTAATCACTCCGGAACCGGCACCAATATCAATCACGATGTCACGTTTTTTAATATCGCTATGACCAATCAACATTAATGCAAGACGTGGGTTTCTTAGAAAATGTTGTGAAAGTAGGTGGTTTCTCATGGTCTTAGAGCTAGCCGATGCGATATTCAGTCTGCTTGCCAGTGGTAAAATCTTTGATGTGGTATATTCCGGAGCCAACTTCGTCTTCACCAAAAATTATACCGGATTTAGAAATCTTAGTAGCAAAGGTGATTTTGTCGCCTAATTTCTTATCAGTTAGGACTATTTCTACGCTCTTACCTTCTTTTCTGAGGCTTTTTGCTAAACCATAAGCAGCACGCCTAAGGAGTATGTCTTTTGTGGAAATTGGAATAATGGCAACGTCGACTGGTTTTTTGGTGGCAAAGTCAATTAGGTTGTTTTCTGATAGGATATAGAATAAACGAGAAAGGCCAATTGATGCGCCGACCCCTGGAAATTTTTGGTCGGTATAGTGACTGGCTAGGTTGTCGTATCTTCCGCCGCCACCAATTGAACCAAGCTCTGGATACTTAGGCAAATTGCCTTCGAAAACTGTACCGGTATAATAGTCAAGTCCGCGAACAATTCGAAGATCTATCTCTACGGAATCTTCTAGTCCGTAGCTTACTAGATCATTCATGACTTCAATAAGCTCGCCGAGACCAGCTTTTAGGTTCTCGTTATCAATACAGGTAGAGGCTTCATAAGCCGAAATGTCGGAAGTTAGTGGACTGATATGTATTTTGAGAAAGTCTAAATCATTTAGGACATAGAGATTACCATGGGTATTGATAAGCGTTGTAATTTTTACAACATTTTCTTCTGGTAGGCCTATTTCTTTGAGGCTTGCGAGAGTTTTTTCTGCGGGGACCTTTTCCGAGTGGTCAATAATACTATAAATCTCTTTCGATTTGTCAGTTAGACCCAATACTTCCAGGGCGCCATTTAGGAACTTGCGGTTGCTAAGGCGAATTTTAATGTCTGTATCAACAAACGCTTTAAGTGCGTCGTAAAAGCAAGCAATAACCTTGGCATCATAAAAAATCGGGAGACTGTTTCTACCAATAACATCGACGTCGCACTGATAAAACTCGCGGAATCGTCCTTTTTGAGCGCGTTCACCACGAAAGTTTTTACCAATCTGCGTGACAGAGAATGGAAAACTAAGACTACTCTCATGCTCCGCGACGTAGCGTGCAAGTGGTACGGTATGATCGAAGCGGAGCGCCTGGTCCGCGTCTTTTGATGTTTCTTCTGTCTTATAAACTTTGTAAATTTGCTTTTCCGTGTCTCCACCCGCCTTTGCAAAAAGAATTTCTGTGCGGTCAATAGTTGGCGTCTCGATACTCAAAAACCCGTGGAGATGATATACCTTCTCAATCTGAGATTTAATGTGATTAAAAATTGCTTGTTTTTCTGGCAAAAACTCTTGGGTGCCAGAAATCGGAGAAGTATTCATCTTTTTCATGCTTCCATTATACCATAAGATGTGCTATAATAAAATTTAAGTGGCTCTGTAGCTCAGTTGGTAGAGCAGAGGCCTGAAGAGCCTTGTGTCACTGGTTCAAGTCCAGTCGGAGCCACCAAGTTACTTCGCAAATTAGAAACGAAACGTAGTTTCGTTTTTTGATGGGAAACTTTGGCGTATATGCTAAAATATGGATATGGATTTCATAAAAGAAATTGATGCAAAAGTGTCTCCAATCCAGTATGGTTGGGTCGACCATGACGGAACTAAGTATACCGACATGTCCCAGTATGCTGAAAAATACATTTTGCAAGCGCCAGACCAATTATTAAAAAGTTGCTTGGGCGTCTGTTGGGATCAGGTTGAGTTGCAAAGAAAACTTTTTGCTAATGCCGGAGTCACTACGCGCTCTTTTTTCATTGTTCATTACGACGAAGATAAATGTCCTACCCATACATTTACAATCTTCGAGTACGGTGGCAAAACATTTTGGTACGAGCATGCCTGGACCATCATGCGTGGATTGCATGAATATGATAATCTAAGAAGTGCAGTTTCCGATATTCGCGACAAATTCATACAGAACGAACTTAATGACAAATATAACCCACAAAATCTTGTTATATACGAATATAAAAAGCCTCCGTATGGTTTATCTTGCTCAGAATTTTATAAACACTGCGAAAAAGGCCAGAAGGTAAAAATATCTTCTTTGTAGATTGCTAAACCTGGGAGATGTACAGCCACTGAATATTATTAAAGTCGCCTTCGATTAGTAAGATTTTCAATTTTATCATTCTGACTTGACCCAATATCTTGCTAATTGTTCGCCGTCGGCGGCTATGATAGTATCCCAATATTTGCCACCGGACTTCTCAATCATGGCACGACTAGCGACATTATCGATTAGCGCCGCAACAATAATATCTTTGATGCCATATTCTGCATTAGCTTTCTTGCACATTTTCTTAAACGCCTCAGTGCCACAGTTCTGACCTCTGTATGGCTTATCAATGGCAATGCCTATATACCCAGCATTATGCAGCCAGAAGCCATTCAGGGCTGGACGTAAAGTAATTACACCAATAAGATAATTATCTCTCAAAATCCAGAAAAACTTACGCTCGCATGGGTCACGGTCTGATAATATGTTTAATTCTTTTATCTTATTACGCATCTGAGTTACAGTCTCAATCTCGTCAAACATCCCAACAATATTAAACCCTCTTGCACGGAGATCAGCTTTTTTTAGAAAATCCAACTTATCCCGATTGTCTTGCACGCTAAATTCTTGAAAAGATATCATACTTGTATTATAACATTATCCTCAGTTTCCTCCTGCATTTTATATCTTACGGCGACTATTCTAGGTATAAAAATTGCAAAAAGACGTAAAATATGCTATAATATGAAAGGAGGTTGTATCTTAACAGGAGGTGATAAAAAAATGAAGGACGATATTCTAATAATACCGGCAGAAGGTGATTCAGTAGACACGGAATCATGGTATGCTGACGATGTTTCGCGTAATTATAGCACGAAGCGAGTACAGGTTTTTCAGTATAACGGTAATCGATTAATCGCTAGCGGTATACAGGAGAGCGTTGTGAGTTTTTTTGACGAGCATGATGAAAAATTTGAAATACATGCGCAAGGCGGATTTGGCGCAGCCGTCGCATTTGCAATGGCGACATATCGACCAAGTCAAATTTCAAGAATATTCTTTATAGGTGGGGCCCCTTGTACGGCCATGCGGCTTATCCAAAAGGTGTTTCATAGATATTTGTCTTGGTTGTGGCATCTTAGTAGAATTCCTTTCTTTGCTGATGACCCGAATCCATACAAAGATAAGAAGATAGCTGCAATCAAGCACTCTTCTACCAAATGCATGAGAGCGGATCCGTTGCTATACCGTAATCAACTCATGTTTATTGGAAGATGGAAGCCGGAAAAGCTTCTGAAAAATACTGAGGGATATTTTATACCAAACGGTGATTCGCTTAGGCCTGGCTGGTGGGACAACAGCTATAATAATGAGAAAGCGACTCAAATTTGGGGAGAGTATGGAGTAAAATCTCTGCCGAAACCAAAGGGAGGATTTTCCTTTTATAGCCTAATGCCATCGGAAGAATTATTCAAAGTATTAGATAATGTCAGAGATAAATCATTATAATCAACCTTCTAAAAGGGCTACTTCGTGTAGCCTTTTTTCATGGAACATTTGCTGGCATCCGCTCAATCCTCCACCACCAAATTTGGAGCTAAATAAGCATTATTTATAATTTAGAATAATAATAAGGGAGCCTTGGCTCCCTTATAACTTATTCAGAATTCTCTTTTTAAATGCAGTGTGCTTGGCGACTCTCCTCATTTCTACCGAAGAAGCATGGATAGAGTGTGTTATCATGAAGAAAATAGTAGTCATGATAATCCCCATCCGGCAGAAATAGTACACCATCTCCAAGATCTATGTTTCTCAGTCTTGCAAAATTCGCTTGCGCTGGCTCTGAACCAAACATTTCTCGAAACGTAACTCTCGGAACACCACATTCAATTTTGAGAAACTTAACGTAGTTTTCACAGTCCTCTCGCGTCATCATTTCGTTGACGACTTGGACAACGCGAACGTTTATCTCGACTCCTTGAAGATGCGGCATATTATCTTTAAGGTGAAGAAGCGCATTCCTGTCGTAGTATTCTACCGTGATTGCAAATTTAGAAAACAGTTTTAAAAGCTCTACATCGGATGGAATAATACGCGAGTGGACGGCAAGATTTTTCTTGTAATGCCTCGCGACTTCATATATCCTAAGATAAAAGTTGCGATGTCTCTCCCATTCAAAAAATGGATCACCGCCACCAGAAAGGTTCACTTCTGGTGCTTTTGTTTCAGAAATACACTTTTCAAGACGATCCCAGTCGATATTGTCTTCTTGCGAGATACATGCACTGAGAATTGGATGAAGTTTGGAAATGCAATATTTACAATTCCGGCCACACCCAAAACTAGTGATAATAGAAAAGCCTTTGTTGGTCGCGGTATACATAAATCCCCTCCTTTTTACGGATTGTGCCTTTTGTAATCCTGAACTAAATTCCCACAACAAAGTGGGAGCTCGGCTTTTGCGGCAACGTCAGTAATAATCCTAAGTCCACAGCTACTAATACTTTGTTTGAACTTTTCCATGCGTTCCCAGTTCCAACCAATTGCATCGCTGAGATTGTTTGCGGTTGTCCGTTCTGTAATATTGAGCGGAGTAATCTTGATGCAAAAAACGTTGGGGTCGAGCCCTTCAAGTTTTTTGGGGTCAAGTTCCCAACCAGCACCACAAATAAAGTTCAGTGTAATTAACCGGTTGCTATTTGGAAGTCCGTTAAATGCACTCTGAATTTCTTTCAGTGTTGCAACGTCGGCTCCGCCAAATAAGAACTTACGTTCATCTTCATTGGTACTGTTAACACTTATTTGGATATGCATAAAACCATCTAGCAACTCTTTTACCGGCATAACTTCATCAATGATTACTTCCAATGGTCCTTTGCCTTCAACTTTTACCTTAGGTAGAATTGTGTTGTAGCATGGCAGGAAGCGAAAGCCATCGCGATATGACTTCATATCACGCATGACCGCAAGCACATTCTGCCAATTGTACTGAGGCTCTCCCATCCTTGCAAAACCAACTTTAATTTTTTGAGAATGCGTGATTTCAGGATTCTGAGAAAACACATATTCAAGCTGTTCCCACATCTGGTTGCGAGAAAGATTGCCTTGAAAGCCGAGTGTTGGCACAAGGCAAAACCGGCACTTCTGCGGACAGCCAAACTGAGTACTGATAGCAATAAGCCACTTTTCTTCCTTCGGAACTAAACATTGTTTGATAAGTTCCGGGTCATCCGTTGTTATTACTTCTTGAGATTTGTTACGAGTGTCTACATCCTGCATAGAAGTTGTTTCGATATAAAAATCATTTGTTTGATTATACAGTACGTAGACGCTTCCAGACGGATAAACATATTCCTTGACAAATTTAAAACTAGTTAGTTCATTCATAGAACTCACCCCCTTCTATTCTGAATAATTATTAAACAACTTTCTACGATTATCGTAGAACTGATATTACTATTATACCATAAATATGTAAATTAGTAAAGAATACCGTTTTTCCCATGTTCTATGTTATAATATAATTATGGACCCGGATGATATGACACTGGATAATATCAATGAAGTAGAAGAAAAATATTTTGCTGGCGAGCTAGACGAGGCAGACATCTGGGACCAGGATGTAAGAGACGTCCTGGGACTTGACCCATATGATGACGACGAGATTGACGATAGAAGTTTTGATTGCGACTAAGCGTCATATCCGCGACCTAGCGGCTTGACTGCGGCTAGCCAATCAGCCATTTGGGCAAAAAGTTTTTTTGACAGTAATTAAACTAAGTTGGACGTAGTAAACAGCATCGTTGCGACATAGACAATAGTTAAAATCAGTCCAATCATAAGTAAAATTATCTGCATGAAAAGTAGCATACCACTACGTCCGGCTTGCCGATGGCGCTTGCCTATTGAGGCCTGATTAGTATTGAATTTGTAATTAGTCGATAGTTTTTGATGGAATCGCATGTTGGCAAAGTAGTTGGCGAGGCCAATAATAATCGAGACGCTAAACAACGCTAACGACAGAATGATAATGATTTTTTGAAAGAGATTCAACTCGCCTAAGACCTCGCTGGAAGAGAAGATAGCAGCAGAAATCAGTGCAAGAAAAGCCAACGTTACGGTAATTAAATTGTTGCCGAGCTGATTTTCCGTATCATAACCCGTGATGGCGGAAGTCTCGGCGTCGTCTTCAATTTCTTCTTCAATTCTTTCTTTGATTTTCTGATCAGATGTTTGATTCATGAGTATATTATATCACAAAAAGTTTATGCATTTTTTGATTACATTTACTGTTGGTAGTTGCACAAATTATTTTTTGGTTTCTTCAAAAATTGTTTGTCCAGCAATCCCATCTGGTAGATAGTTTTTGTCAAGATGAAATCCAGCTTCCCATTTTTGGCCCTTGCCAAAACCCATTTCTTTCATCATCTTAGTAGGGGCGTTTCGGAGATGGATTGGGACAGGTAAGCCCATTGAATTATGAGCCAAAGCCTTTGCTCTCGCCCAACCATTATAGCTATCACGATTCTTCTTGCACTTAGCCAGAACCACTGCCACGTGTGATAAGATAATACCACCTTCTGGCATACCGACGCGTTCTACTGCCTGAAAAGCAGAGACGGCGAGATTAAGTGCGCCATTTCCGGCCAGGCCAATATCTTCACTGGCAAAAATCACCATCCGCCTAGCAATAAACTTGGGGTCTTCCCCCGCTTCCACCATTCTCGCCAAATAATAAAGGGTAGCATCAACATCGCTTCCGCGCATAGATTTAATAAAGGCCGAGATATTATCATAATGGTGGTCGCCGGTTTTATCATAGCCTGGAACCTTGCGTCCGGCAGCTTCTTTGACAGTATCGACATCTACTTTTTGCGACAGAGACAGAGCTAGTTCTAAATCTCCGAGTGCGCTCCTAGCATCACCGCCAGATAACTCCGCCAAATAGTCAATAGCAGACTTTGTGACGCGTTTTGTGGCTTTTTCTGCCTTTATAGCGCGTTTTAATACGGCGACAATACTCTCCTTTTTTAGTGGTGATACCACTACTACACGGGAACGTGAAAGAAGTGGTGAGATTACTTCAAAACTAGGGTTTTCCGTGGTTGCACCGATTAAGATAATTAGGCCGCTCTCCACGTGTGGCAAGAAAGCATCTTGTTGTGCTTTATTGAAGCGATGAATTTCGTCTACAAAAAGTACCGTTCTAGTATTTAGATTCCAATTAGTTCTGGCACGCTCAACGACGGAAGCAATATCTTTCTTCCCAGATGTGACTGCGGAAATTTCAATAAAATCTGCCTTATATTCCTTAGCTAAAATTCTGGCCAAAGTGGTTTTACCAGTGCCAGGAGGTCCCCAAAAAATCAGATTAACTGGCTCTCCTTTTTTAACAATTTCCGTCAAAATTTTTCCTGGACCAATAATCTCCTCTTGACCTATCACTTCCTCTAACTTTTGCGGACGCATGCGCTCCGCTAATGGTACTCTATTTGGCATATATATATTATATAACGATGTGGCCTATTCGTCCAGGAAGGCTCCTGATTGACGAGACCACAATTTACTGTATGCACCACCTTTTTCCAGAAGCTCGTGATGCGTTCCCTGCTCAATAATTTTACCGTCATCTAGCACGATAATCCGATCGAGGTTTGCTACGGTTGAAAGCCGGTGAGCAATCACAAGGCTAGTCCGATTATCCATCAGCTTTTTTAGGGCATCTTGAATTAAAGCTTCCGACTCTGAATCTAGGGCGGAAGTAGCTTCATCTAAGACAAGAACTGGCGCATCCTTCAAGATAGCCCTAGCAATAGCCACACGTTGACGCTGCCCACCAGATAATTTCACTCCACGCTCGCCCACTAGGGTGTTATAACCATTCGGCAAATCTTTGATAAATTCATGTGCGTTAGCGAGCCTAGCGGCACGTTCTATTTCCGCCTGGCTGGCATTGGGTTTACCGTAGGCAATATTTTCCGCAATACTACGATGAAAGAGCGAAGTCTCCTGTGGAACATAGGCTAAATTTTTTCTGAGACTCTCCTGAGTAACATTTTTTATATTTTGATTATCAATTAAAATTGACCCGCGATTGACATCAGCAAAACGGAGCAGTAATTTAGTAAGGGTAGTTTTACCTGAACCAGACACACCGACTAAACCAATTCTCTCACCAGCTTTGATATTAAGTGTAAACTCATTAAAAATTGGGCTTTTTGCATCCTGATGCTTGAAACTGATGTGATCGAAAATGATTTCACCGTGGCTTACGGATAGTTTTTTAGCGCCAGGGAGATCTACCACATCATCTTCCATGTCTAGTATTGCAGTCATTTCTGCCGCATCACCAAAGGTACGATTTAACGACTTGAAAACTGAGTGAATACTCCAAAGATCTCCAATAATATCACCTGAATAATTAACCGCTAGAACAAGTGTTGCGATAGACAGGCCAAAAAAGTGTTGACCAAACATCATCAAAATCACAATTACGCCCATTAAAACAATATTGATACTGTCGAAGAAAAAGTTACGCTTGGTATCAGCAATAAGGATATTATGCGAAGCCATAAAAGTCTTATCAATATATTTAAAATAACGTTTATTTTCGTACGACTCACGAGCGTAAGACTTAACAGATTGGATATTAGTAATAGAATCTGCTAACTGACCAGTAGCGCGGTTAGAGGCGCTAGCTTCCGCCTCGTTGAGCGGGGCGAGTTTCTTAAACCAAATGTAGGCAACTACCATGAAAAAGATGATTACTAAAACAACACTTATAGAATATAATGGTGCACGCGTCGCCATGATTATGACGATAATCAAAATATTGAGTGTAACTGGATAAATATTCCAAATAAACTCATCAGCAAGACGTTCGTAAGCAGAAATGAATTTATTAGTCTGGGAAACTAATGAGCCGGAGAACCGATTATTATGAAACTGCATAGATTGCGCAGAAATAACATTAAAGACCTGCGCCCCGAGGTCTCTCATAGTTGAAATTTCTGCTTGCCAAAGGCACCATAAGCGCAGCGGACCAATAATCATATAGTTTACAAAGACCGCAATAAGAAGCGTAGCTGCTGGCATAGTAAGTGCACTGATTAGTTCTTCTTGCGGCAAATCACGAGAAACAATGTCGATCATATTAGCAAAGCAAAGAGGAATGATAGCGGAACGGAAAAAGATTACTAAGGGCGTAAAGATGAGTGCACCAGCAGTATATAATTTATATTTTTTATTAGCATTCCAAAAATAGTGGAGAGTACGTCGGACGTTCTTGGACTGGTTCTTAGGTTTATCCTTGGTCATATCTACCATTATAGCATAAATATGGTATAATATATTATATATGGTTTACCTTGCGATTCTTGGACGACAGGCTAAGCTTTCCGTAGCGGAACTAGAAAGTCTTTTTTCTGACGTAACTATACTTTCGCCTAAGCTGGCACTTTTTACTAGTAAAAACGAGCCGGAGATTAATCGACTCGGCGGAGTGATTAAACTAGCCAAAGAAATCACGGAAGAAAAAGTGGAAGATTTTTTGTTAAATACTGGATTTGATGGAAAATTTGTAATTGGAGTATCTGATTATTCAAAAAAATCTAATAGTAGAAAGGCTTGGAGTACGGCACTGAGACTTAAAAAAATTCTCAAAAAATCTGGTAAAAGTGTGCGCATACTAGAAAACAAGGAGGCGATACTCTCATCTGCGACAGTATTCCATAACCAACTTGGAGAAAAACCTGGACATATTGAAATTATCAAGTACGGGAATCGTTTTTTCTACACTTTTGGAGTGCAGAATATAAATGCCTATGCGGCACGCGACAGAGAACGCCCAGCCAGGGATGCCAAAGTGGGGATGCTACCGCCAAAGCTGGCTCAAATTCTAATTAACCTTTGCGGAGACTTGCCTGCTGGGACACGAATATTAGATCCGTTTTGTGGAACCGGAGTAGTTTTGCAAGAAGCATTACTCTCTGGATATGCCGCCTATGGGACTGACGTTAGTTCACGAATGGTCGAATATACTAAAAAGAATCTTGACTGGCTAAAAGAAAGACAGGACTTGCCAGACTACACCGTCACACCTGGTGACGCTACTAATTGTGTATGGGAACAACCAATTGAGGCAGTGGCATGCGAGACTTATCTGGGCCCGCCAATGTCTAACCCACCAGCGGAGATAAAGCTAAAAGAAGTATCACAAGAATGTCATGCTATCATTACTGGATTCTTAAAAAATCTTGCCACGCAAATTGAATCAGGTACACCAGTAGTAATTGCGGTACCGGCATGGCTTAGACCGGATGGTACTTACTTCCGGCTGAAAATACTTGACGAAGTTGACAGACTGGGGTATAATGTAATGAAGTATAAGAATCTGAGTCAAGAGGATTTACTGTATGCACGTGCAGGGCAGGTCGTGGCTCGGGAAATAATACATTTAAGGAAGAAATAATATGTCACACGTAAAAGCAGGTGGAACCGCGAAGAATATCCACAATAATGCTGGTCAGAGGCTTGGCGTTAAGCGTTTCGGTGGTCAGAAGGTGCGAAACGGTGAAGTCATCGTCCGCCAGACTGGTAGTACTAAAATTGCTGGCCCTGGTACTTATATGTCTAGGAACTTTACTATTCATGCAGCCAAAGACGGCGTAGTTACCTTTGTAAAAACTAAGAAAACTCATTTTTCTGGCAAGTCATTACCAAGGGTTCGCGTGGAAGTACGCTAAAAATCTAAACATAGTAGAAAAACGCCCTTACTAAGGGCGTTTTTACTTTGGTTGGAATATACTTACTAGTATTTTTTTGGCAGTTTGCTTTATCTTATGCTATACTAAAAGTATGAGCAATATACTTATAATTGGGAACGTATTAAAAGACGTATATCTAAGATTAGATGAGCGTCTTAATAACTTCGAGATTGACGAGAGCGGTACGCCTTGGCTTGATCTCGGATTTGATGGGAGTTCACACCAGTTCTTCCGCAGAATTAGTATTTATGGCGGAGCAGCAGTGGCGCTAGAAGTGCTGAATAGGTTTGACTATTCCGCTAGGATTGCTGGGGCTAAACTCGGTTTTGCTGGTGGGGAAATTGTCTCGAATGGGCAGCTAGCTGATGATTATCGTTATATGCTGTGCCATGGTAATAAAATTTCCTACATTGTACCAAATGAACGTGCAGAGACGAAGTGGGTTATGCCGGACGAGGCAGTAGACTGGATTTTTGTTGATCGTTCAGCCGGTGTAACAGAGAATCTTGTAAAAGAGCTAAAAAATTTCTTGGTGATGTCCAGAAGTACTCGCGTAGCATTTTATGCGCCAAAAGATTTAACTGAGACAGATAGAAAGCTCCTTGACCTTGCCGAGATGGTATTTACTGATGGGGATTTGGAAGTAAAAGACAAGACCTCAGTTTGTTATATCTCCGATCAAGAAATTTCACTAAATGGACATAAGCAACTGTGGCGAGTAGAGCGAACAGATCTTATGACACATCTGACTACCCATTCGATTATCGCCGCAACAGTATTTGGTGCACTAGCAAAAGGCCTGTCAGTAAAAGACGCTCTGCTTTATGCTAAGATAAATGCGGAAAATTCGTCTCTGTCTGGAACAGTGCCACTGAGTAAAATTAAGTCGATGGCAGATACACAAAAGACCGAGGAGACTGATATTAGGCTAGTTGCGGCTACCATGATGACTGCTGGCAAGGGGATTTTAGCCGCAGATGAATCTGGTGGTAATATCCATCAGAAGTTCACGGGGATGATGATTCCAGATGATGAGCAACACCGTAGAGACTACCGAAACGTCTTACTTTCCACGCCAGAACTGGAACGTTATGTTAATGCGGTGATTTTGTTTGATGAAACAACTAGACAAAAATCTGACGATGGTAGAGACTTTGTGTCTTATCTTACCGCACATGGTATTGTGCCAGGTGTAAAAGTTGACGAAGGTCTAGCGGACTTCCCGGATAGCGACGAGAAATATACCAAGGGTCTAGATTCGCTAAAAAATCGTCTACCAGAATATTATAGACAGGGACTAAGATTTTGTAAGTGGCGTGCAGCTTTTGAGATTGATTTAGGGAAGCCATCCGACATGGCGGTACTTAAAAATTGTCAGATTTTAGCAGAATATGCCAAGGCCTGCCAGGACAATAATCTAGTGCCAATAGTAGAACCAGAGGTTCAATATGATGGTAACTATACTTTACAACAAAGCATTGATATCACTTCTAAGGTACTTGACACTTTGTTTGACGAACTAGCTAAGGCCGGAGTAAAGCTAGATGCTACCATCCTCAAAGTCAACATGGTGCTCGCCGGCAAAAAAATATCCGATTCAGTCTACCCCAGAAGAAGTGGGTAGAGCTACGGCAGACGTACTCAAATCTCACGTGCCAGAAAACGTGGCCGGTGTAGTATTCTTATCTGGTGGACAAACGGTAGAACAAGCTACCAATAATCTCCAAGCGATAATTAATAATGGCCCGTTCCCATGGCCAGTGACCTTCTCGTTCTCTCGTGCCCTACAAATGCCAGCACTAGAAGCCTGGAAAGGCAATAACGAGAACACCCCTGCGGCACAGGATGCCTTTAAGGCAAGACTTATAGCTAATACTGAGGCCTTAAAGAAAAAATAATCCTCATAAAAATACCAGCACCAATTGGTGCTGGTATTTTTTACTGATTATAATTATTCAGATTTTTCCTCGGATGCAGCTTCCTCAGGCTTACTACCATTATCTGATGGAACATCAGCAGCACTGGTAGTTTCGCCGGCGGCAGCAGCGGCCTTAGCGGCAGCTTCCTCAGCCTCACGAGCAGCAGCTTCTGCGGCTGGGTCATAAAGACTGGCAACAACCTGATCAGGACTTAGTTCCTTGTCGGCTAGCTCTACGCCTTGTGGCAGGTTAAGATCAGCGATAGTCAGCTTATCATCAAGAGTAGCGAGCTTAGATGCGTCAACGGTGATTTCTTTTGGAAGATCAGCTGGCTTAGCTTTAACTTCGATTTCTTCGATACTTTGAGTATAGACATAGTGAAGCTTGTTAGCCTCGGAAGTATCAAAGCCTGTAATAACAACTGGGGTGGTAGCCTCAACTGGTTTATCAGCAGAAACAGCCTGGAACTCCACGTTAACGATTTTACGAGAGACTGGATCTATGGCGATGTTTTTTACGATAACCATATTAGACTTACCGTCAAAATCCACATCAATAGTAGAGTGATAACCCGCGGCGCGAAGAACCTTCTCTGTGTCATTGTAGGTAGACTGGGCCATAACAGGTTCACCGTTATCACCATAAATAACAGACGGAATTAAACCATCAGCACGAAGACTGGCAACTTTCTTACCAGAAACGGTGCGTTTTTGTAAAGACAATTTATTGTCGGACATATTATTTCCTTTTATAAACTTGTATTAACTAACTTCTGTATATTTTACCGCATTTTTAGAGAAAATGCAAGGGGCAAAGCGAGCTATAATACTGTTTTTAAGTATTGTCCAGTAGGAGTCTTGCCAGAGGCGGCAAGATTTTCCGGTGTGCCTTCGGCGACAACTGTACCACCGTTTTGTCCGCCCTCTGGACCCATGTCGATAATCCAGTCAGCAGATTTAATAACATGGAGATTATGCTCAATAATAATCATGGAATTACCGCCATCCACCAACTTGTTCAAAATACTTAGCAACTTTTTTACGTCTGCGGTATGAAGACCAGTGGTTGGCTCATCTAGGATATAAAGAGTTTTTCCTGTTGAACGGCGAGATAATTCTGTGGCAAGCTTAATGCGTTGTGCTTCCCCACCGGAAAATGTTGTGGCAGGCTGACCTAGACGAATATAACCTAGCCCTACTTCTTTGATTGTTTTAAGCTTTGGAGCAATAGATGGAATGTTTTCAAAAAATTCTACGGCTTCATCAATGGTCATATCTAAGACGTCAGAAATAGTTTTACCCTTATATCTGATTTCTAGGGCCTCACGATTGTAACGCTTGCCGTGACAAGCCGGACAAGTAACATAAACATCTGGTAAAAAATGCATCTCGATTTTATTTACACCATCACCTTGGCAAGTTTCGCATCTGCCACCTCTAATATTGAAAGAAAACCTGCCAGCCTTATAGCCGCGGAGCTTAGCCTCGGGCTGATTCGCAAAAAGTTCTCGAATCTGGTTAAAAACGCCCGTATAGGTAGCTGGATTAGAGCGTGGCGTGCGACCAATTGGAGATTGATCTATGACAATGCATTTATCGAGGTAATCAATTCCTAGAATCTTATCGTGGGCGCCAGAAACAGTCTGAGCATGATGAAGTCTAGCTAAGAGCTCGTTTGCTAAAATGTCGTTTACTAGGGTAGATTTGCCGGATCCAGATACACCAGACACCACAGTCATGACACCTAGTGGGAACTTAACATTAATATTTTTTAGATTGTTCTCGCGTGCACTAATAACTTCTAGGTACTGATCTTTTTTAGCCTTGCGACGTTTTTTGGGTGTTTCGATTTTCTTTTTGCCAGAAAGATATTCGCCAGTAATAGAATTTGGATTATTCATAATCTCCGTCGGAGTACCAGCTGCCACTACTCGTCCGCCGTTAACGCCGGCACCTGGACCAATATCGACGATATAATCAGAGCTTAGCATGGTGTCCTCGTCATGCTCTACGACAAGAACAGTATTTTTTAGATCGCGAAGATGTTTCAATGTAGAGATAAGCTTGTCATTATCACGTTGATGCAGGCCAATAGACGGCTCATCTAGCACATATAATACTCCTTGGAGGCCGGAACCGATTTGCGTTGCTAAACGAATACGCTGAGCTTCGCCACCGGAAAGTGTATTGGCGGCACGGCCAAGTTCGAGATAGCCTAGCCCTACATCCTGCATGAATTTAACTCGCTCGCGGATTTCTTTTAAGATGGGGTCGGCGATTTGATGCTCTTCTTTGGAAAATTCCAAATCCTTATTTAGAACTTCTAGTGTAGCATCAACATCTAGATTGCACATGTCCACAATATTGAGACCATGAATTGTGACGGCGAGAACTACTGGTTTTAGCCTGGCGCCATGACAAGTTTGGCATTCTTTCAAGCGCATAAATCGTTCAATGTCTTTTCTGATAAAATCCGAATCCGTCTCACGGTGACGACGTTCCAAAGTCGGAATAACACCCTCATAAGTAGACTGATATGTGGTGCCAGCAGAAAATTTGCCAGTACCAGCAATCTTCACTGTATATTTTTCCGAACCAGTACCATAAAGGATTTTTTGCTTAACTTCTTCTGGCAGCTCACCAATTGGAGTATGAATAGAAAAGCCATGCTTTTTTCCAACCGCGTCCAGACGTTTTAGCCACCAAGAATCCTGTGAAACACGGTTAAATGGCCTAATACCACCCTCAGCAATAGTAAGATTATCATTAAATACTAAATTAGGATCAATCTCCATGCGCGTACCGAGACCCGTACAAGTCGGACAAGCTCCCTGCGGCGCATTAAAAGAAAACAAACGTGGTTCTAGCTCTGGTATTAATTCATCTGGGTGATTAGGGCAAGCGTAGCGCTGAGAAAAAGTAATTACTTCTGTGTTATCACTACCAACGCGCTGATTTTTACCAGTACTTTTCTCGCTAATAGCAGTGGAATTGTCAGTAATTTTAAGAAGCTTAATAATTCCCTGCCCAATCTCCAAGGCCTGTTCAATAGAACTAGCAATCCTGGAACGTAGCTCTGGATTCATAATAAATCTATCCACGACAATTTCTATATCGTGACGCTCTTGCTTTTCTAGCTCTGGAAATTCATCGAGTGCATATACAATCCCGTCTACACGCACGCGCGAAAAGCCTTTTGCCTGATATTGCTCAGAAATATGTAAAAACTCACCCTTCTTCTGCTGAACCACTGGGGCAAGCAACATAAGTTTAGACCCAAGCGGTAGTTTCATGACTTCATTTACAATATCTTCCACTGTACGGCGCGAAACCTCTGAATGACAAATTGGACAATGCGGCACACCAACGCGCGCAAATAGCAACCTTAGATAATCAAAAACTTCTGTTACGGTGGCGACCGTAGAGCGAGGATTGCGGCTAGTTGACTTCTGATCAATTGAAATTGCAGGGGAAAGACCCGTAATAGTATCCACGTCTGGCTTGTCCATCACGCCTAAAAACATTCTGGCATACGAGGATAAACTCTCTACGTACCTACGCTGACCCTCTGCATAAATCGTATCAAAAGCAAGGCTAGACTTGCCCGAGCCAGAGAGGCCAGTCAAAACTACTAGCTTGTCACGTGGAATGTCGACATCAATATTTTTGAGATTATGTTGCCTAGCGCCACGAATTTTAATCATATTATCATCCATCTAGTCTTCCTCACTTGAAATGCTCGATATATTATACACCTAACTTGCAAAAAAGTCTAGTGTCTAGGCGTTTGGCTCTGGGGAGGGTTGACTAAAACCTTGCGACAACTCCACCGGCTCCACCAAAGCCCGCCGGTGGAGCATAACTAAGTTAAGGTATAGCGATGCAGCGGAGAGGGTATCCCTCGTACCTCCATCCACTATTAATTGCAGGCGTGTTCGATGTAATATCGTAAAATAGGCGTAGCGCATCAGTAGTATTTGGCGATTCTTGCGGCGAGAAGAAAAATCTAGTAATCTGATGGACTGAGATTTTGATACCAGAGAGATAGCTCTTCCAAGATAAATTCATCAATTTTTTGACCACTTTCGGTAGTAGTTTGCCCACTATTTAGGCGTTCCTGCAAATCTTCCATTTGTTTTTGGAAACTTGGCAACTGACGGCTGAGCCTTGCAATACGATACTCTTCCCATTTTTCCGATTCGTCAGCAGAAAGAGATTTTGGATAATTTTTTGCTTTATAATGAAGCAGAAGTTCTGGCAGACGCTCGTCGGAAAACTCTGGATGGAAATCTGCCAGACGGTCCGCATCGGCATTTCTAATCGCATTACAAAGTGTACTGTCTTTGTCAGTCAGGAAACCATCATAGAGTGCCGACTCCGGGTCTACGGCTGGCGGAAACTCTGGGCGGTTCTCATACATTGTTCGCATACGCTCGGCAAATTCTGGATGGGAAAGAAGAGATTTTAGATTATTATCAATAATATCCTTAGTGAGACCAATTTTGTCCCAGCCATTTTCCGCTTCTAACACCCCCAGCGGAGCAACTGCTGGGCACTTATTGAGGCAGAGCTCCTTAACAATCGGATAAAAAGTCTGGGGCTTTTCTAAGTCTACTCCGGCGGAGCCAGTTGTCAGCATGTTTTTAATAATAGCGGAGCTTTCTTCTTTTTCTTTTGCAAGTAGCTCGTCTAAATTATAACGGAGGTCAAATACTAAGATATTGTTATTTCTACCGGCTGTAAGCGGAAAAGCGACAGTAGTTTTATTAAACTCATTGCTGAAACGTCCACAAGCATACACAAATGGACGCTTATGATCGAGATTTACCAACTCTGCAACTTTTCTTTTGTCACGCATCTCAAAAAGATAGTCGAAAAGTTTTGGCTGCTTAGTTTTAATTAGCTTAGTAACTTCTACCAAAGCATAAACGTCTGCCAGAGCATCATGGGCATGAGAATGCTCAATACCGTTTAATTTAGTGATTAATTCTAGGCGATTCGTAGGAACAGTAATGGTTTTTTCTGCTCCGGTTTCTTTGTCTTTAATTTTCTTTTCCTGTGTCGGCCAGTTGATTCCCTCTGGACGTAGTGCACGCGTAAGACGGACAACATCTAAAAGATCCCAGCGGCTACGACCATTTTTCCAACTCCATGCGTATGGATCGTGAAAATTACGCCAAAAGGTGTGGCGCATAAATTCGTCGTCGAATCTGACGGAGTTATAGCCTAAGATGCAAGTATCGTCAGTGAAGAGCTCGTCATCAACGTAATTGCAAAATTCAGCCTCAGTCATACCGTTTTTGATAGTCTCCTGAGGAGTAATTTTGGTAACAAGAATTGCGCCAGGGCTAGGCAAAGTATCGTCAGCAAGTTTTACTAAAAGATTAACTGGCTCACCAATGGGATTCAAATCCATATCGGTGCGTTGACCGGCAAATTGCATAATGCGGTCTTCCCGGGCGGAGAGACCTGAGGTTTCTAAATCGTAAAAGAAAAATGATTTCATAAGATTATTATAACATAATGCGGGGTTAGGTATTAGAGGATTATGCTGGCAGTAGTGCCGCGTTGTATCGGCTAACGATGTTACGATTATTTGTTAACAAGTATGAAATAGCCCCACCTTGATGGTGGGGCTGACTTGTTGGGTTACTTTTTATTGTGGATTCTAGAAATGAATCCACAGGCTTTTTGCACAGCGGCTAGTTTATCCTGCGCTGCTTTTTCGGGAAGCTTAAAAGCTTGCCCGATTTTTTGGTTTTGCGACTCGTTGTTTTGGCGGATTTTTCTGCCTCGTACAAGTCTTCGTCAAGAGCCTGCTCGATAGCCTTCAACGTCTCGGCATCGAGATCGTTTTCCAGGTCACGCAGTGCCATTTGCCTATATTTCTCAGCCTTACGTTTCTGTCTGTAAGACCTTTTCAAATAGGCGTACTTTATCTCCTGTACACTGATGGAGATAAAGCGCAGTAAAACGAGATATACTGCGTTAATGCCTATGATTGCCGTAACGGCACAGATGGCTGCGCCGAGCGGACTTCTTCCTGCGGGGACATAGTCCCTCGCAAATTGCACGAAGCCTGCCCAGCTCTCACGAAACATCAGCACTGTATTAAGCACTGTCGCTATGAAAGCAATAATATCAAATACAGCCTGAATAAACTCGAATCTTGGCTTTGCGCCGTAATGGCGCACAGTAATGTTGAGACTCGAAAGTCCTCCAACGACCAGTGCAAGTAACGGCATTAAAGCGAACCAAAAATTAAAATTGTTAAACATAATATATTACCCCCTTTTCTATATCGTAACCAACAGATACTAGATTTCACCCAATTAGTTCAATCTATACTTACATTATAGCACACTTTGCAGAAAAAGTCAATAGCGCTAGTGCTTTTTAGGGTGGGCTTAGACTAGTTTGCGGACGTACTAGAAGAGTTAGATTCCGAGGAACCAGAAGAAGTATCAGATGAGGAGGTGGAAGAATCAGAAGAACCGGAAGTACTGGATGAGTTGGAAGAACCAGAAGCACTAGATTGAGCAGCACTAGAACTATAATAGGCATTGACTAGCTCGCCGTAGATATTTTGTAGCTCGTCGTTTAGCTTGGTAAGTTTTTCGTCAGTAATTGGCATGACGATAAATTTCAGTGGGGAGTTAGTTGTACCGCAAATCTCACGAGAATCGCCATAAGCTAGTTCTCCTGGAATAGAAATCTCACGGATACCGCCAATTTTCATGCCAACTACACCCTCGTTCCAGCCTTCAATTAAGCCTTGGCCAGCATAAATTGGAGTGTTAAGGGCGGTAGGGTTTTCAGTGTTATTCAAGCTGCTATCAAAGATACTTTCGTCTGCGCACCAACCAATGTAGTAGGCAAAATAATTCAAGTCGCCAGTAGTAAGCTCGCGACCAGTACCCTCTTTCAAGTCATTTTTCTTAACCCCACTAGCATTGACGCTTTCTGCGTTGTAAGCCTTAACGTAAGACTTGAAGCTTGAAAAATCTTTAAAATAAGTGTTCGACAGTTCTACGCCGCGCTCATTGATTTCTGCCTGCTTGGCAGTATATTCATCTTGGAGCTTGGAAACTTGTTTGTCGGATGAGTTATTACTAGATAGGACTATCAAAATATATGTGGCGATAGTTGAGCCTAGTAGTAAGATTGCAATAATAATGATTACAAGACGTTGCTGCCAACTAGTTTTTAATGCTTTTTGATCCATAGGTACCTCCTCCTTTTTATTACCTAAACAATTTCGGCGCCCACCTGCTCTATATTTTTTGATACTGTATTCATTATAGCAAAGATTTCGTCATTTTCTAGCGTTTTCTTGCGACTTGCAAATTCTAAATGGAAGCTCAAATTCTTAGTTTTTGATGCGTCGTCTTTTTGGTAAATTGAGACTGGCGTGATTTGATAAATAATTCCTTTGTCTTTTTCGCTATCTAATGCGGCAGAGATGGCGGCGGAGACATTAGCATAAGTGGCACCTTTTGCGATTTTGACAGTCAAATCGCGTTCGACTGATGGGAACTTGGAGAGTTCTGGCATGGAAGCAGAAACGTCTGGAATATTAGAGAGCAGAGCATCGAGGTCAATCTCAAAAGCTGATACAGTTTCTGGCAGTTTGAGACGCTTTCTTACCGTAGACTTAATCTCGCCAAATTCAATTTTAAGCGGAGAGTCGGAGGAGCCAACCGTAAGAAGGGCGGAGTGGAGTGGCTCTAAATATGGTAAGCTGCCGGCTTTTAGCTCCGTTATCACTGGCGATTTAATACCGAGGTCACAGAGAAGCGTAGTTAAAATAACCTTCATACTATAATAATCACCGAGCGTGATAAAACCTAAATGGTTATGCAAAATTGGTACATTATCGCTGTCTTTACCATAAGATTTTTTGGCGACCTGGTTGATTTCGTAAAGAGAAAAATCATGGTAGCCAGCACGGATATTGGTATATGCTTTATCTAGGAGCGACGGAATAAGACTCTGACGAAAGCGTTGAAGCTCTGGTGAAATAGAATTAACAATCTCGTAAGAATCGTCAGTATCCTCGCCTACGTTTTCTTGAAGCTTACTGCTAACAAATGAGTAGGTCAGAAGCTCGTGTGCGGAAAGCTTATCAGAAAGAATAGTCCTAAGCCTAGATTTTAAGTCTAGAAGTGAATCTTTTGTTGCGCCAACAAATGGCCGAGTTGGAAAGTCTAGCGGGATATTATCATATCCTAACATACGGCCAACTTCTTCGATAATATCTACTTTAATGTGAATATCGGTGCGCCAAGATGGAGCCGTAACCGTTAATTCTTCGTGGTCGCAAGATACGGTAAAACCAACATTTTCAAGAGTCTTGATTATTAATTCTGTCTTATAGTCAGTACCAAGCAGACTATTGATTTCAGGTGTTGTAATTTTTACAACATTTTTCTTGGTTGGACTTGGGTATTCGTCTACGACACTTAACAATTTACCGCCTAACAAACTGATAGTCTTCCTCAAAACTGGAAGGGTTTGGCTGGCTGGCTGGCCCTTAGTAAAGCGCGTAATCGCCTCGGAAAAAATCCCGTGTGCCATCTGAGTTTTGCGCAAATTATAAAGCGAAAAAGTAGCGCTCTCCAATAAAATACGCTTGGTGCTAGCGTCAATTTCCGTACTAGCTCCGCCCATCGCGCCAGCAAGTGCGACTGGAATATCGTTTGCCGTAATCAGAATGTCGTCAGTAGTACATTTGATGGTCTTGCCGTCTAAGAGCTGTAATTCTTCCCCGTTTTTCGCAGCGCGAATAATGATTTCTGAACTCCCAGCTATTTTTAGGAATTTATCATAGTCAAAAGCGTGTAATGGTTGCCCAGTCATTAGCATCATATAATTAGTAATGTCAACAATCTTAGAAATACCACGCATACCGGCTTTGGCTAAAAAGACATCCATATCAGTTAGATACTTATCGTCGGATAGGGCGTCTGATAATTCGATAACTGCACAGGAGTAACGTGGGCAGAGGGAAATATCTTTAATGGTGACAGTAATAGGGCTATCTTCTGAATGAGTGGCAGTTTTCTGAACTATCTGAGGAGAACCGCTAGAAACTGTATCTTCTAGGCGGGCATCCTGAGAATCAGCATCAAAAGGCTCGTTTTTATACTCAAATTTTACGCCTAATATCCCGGCCACCTCCCGAGCAAAGCCGACCAAACCAAAAGTGTCTGGGCGGTGCGTGAGGGATTTGTTCTCTATATCTAAGATAATGTCGTTAAGATCAAAGGCTTCGGCAAAAGCGTCGCCCGGGCTGACTTCGTGCTCTTTTCCCTCGGCGTCAGTGTATTTATGATGAGGACTTATTTCTATAATCCCGGAATGATCGTCACCGAGGTCGATTTCATCCAAACCTGCAAGCATGCCATTACTCTCGTAGCCACGAAGCTTACGGACGTCTAATTTAAAGTTTTCCTCGCCATAAGTCTCTGGCACGACTGCCCCAGGAGCGAGCCAGACTGCCAGCATGTCTTTTCTGACATTGGGTGCTCCACATACCACTTGAATAGGTCCGTCTAGGGAGTGCGCGCCAGCGTCAATCTTGCATAAATGTAAATGTGTGTCTGGAATAGGCTCACACTCTACAACTTTTACGATATAAATACCTTTGTATTTTTCCGCAAGATTAAGTTTTCCTTCTACTTCTACAAGGCGTGAGCCAATAAGCTTAATTAGCTCATCTGTTTCAACGCTGGCGGCGGCCGGAACTAATTTTTTGATTTCATTTAGACTAATTTTCATAATTAAAACTCCTTCAAAAAGTCTAGTTTACCAGATTCGAAATAACGCACATCTGAAAGACCGTATTTTAACATTACTAGTCGATCTATGCCACCGCCCCAAGCAAAACCTTGATATTCATCTGGGTTAATACCGGCCATTTTTAAGACATTAGGATGAATCATGCCGCATCCTAGCATTTCCAGCCAACCATCACCCTTGCCGCCAAGAGATTTTGGCTTTTCTATCAATAATTCTACGGACGGCTCGGTAAATGGAAAGTAGCCGGGCTGAGTCTTAATGTTAAGATTTTGACCATAGTATGTGTCAAAGAAATTTTTTAGTACGCCAAGCATCTGACCCATATTAACATTCTTTCCTACAAAGACACCTTCGCACTGATAAAAAGTATGCTCATGAGTGGCGTCAACGTCTTCATTTCTAAACACGCGGCCCGGAATAACGACGGCAATTTTACCTCCGTTTTCTAAGTCTTTTTTGTAACGCTTTAAGGCGCGGTGTTGCATAGTGGAAGTGTGGGCTGGCGGGATAAAACCTTCGCTCGTCCGGAAAGTGTCATAGCCGTCACGAGCAGGATGCCCTTCTGGAAAGTTGAGTGCCTCAAACATATGGAATTCGTCATCAAGCTGACGAGCCTCCATAACATCAAAGCCCATGTGAGAATAAATATCTAAAACTCGTTCTAACTCTGTCATGAGTGGATGACGACTACCTTGCTTAATCTCTGGAATTTTAGCATTTGGTGCAGACGGCGCAGTAATATCGATCGGCTCGATATTTTCCGCTTCGGCTGCGTCCATGGCGACTTGGAGTTCCGCTTGGAGCTTCCGGCGTCTTTTATTTAGTTCTTCGCCGAAGCTTTTACGTTCTTCTTTTAGTAAAGTTTTGATTTTGGCATACTCGGCATTTAATGCCTTTAAATTACTCTTGATTTCTTCAACACTCGACATAGAGTATATTATATCATACTGTCACAATAATTACGATGGAGGCAATAGCGAGGACTATTAGGACAATCCAAACCCAGGCAAACTTGCTGCCTTTTTTCATATCCTTAGTATAATCACTGTCTTCTACTAAATCTGGGTCGCTACCTCGCATCTCTTTCTGGGCACGCTCACGCAAATCTGCTGTGATTCGCTGATTTAGTCTACTATTCTCATCATTATTCTTTGAAACTATAATTCCCATAATTACCTCACTTAATTCATTATCCATTATATTCGATGTACACAGATTTGACAAGTGTGCTATAATAAATACATATACCAATTAAGGAGGAATAATGGCTACAACCAAGTCCAAGAAGACGACCAAGTCTTCAAAGCCAAAAACCACCGCAGTTAAGACTACTACTAAGAAAGTAGAGACCAAAAAGACTGAGGTTGTTAAGGCGCCGGTTGTCGAACAAAGCGGGAATCCATTTAAGGGTTTCTTTGCTAGAAAGTTTGACGCCAATGAAAATATATTAACAATTTTTAAGAACCCACGCATCTATGGTGCAATTCTCGGTGAGGTGATTGGCACGATGCTGCTCACTCTGATTCTTCTCACTCTTGGGATTTATCAGCCGCTTTACATCATGTTTGGCGTAATCGCAATTTCAATGGCGGTGTTTGCTTTCTCGGGGGCAAATCTTAACCCAATCATCACCGTCGGTATGATGGCGTCACGCAGAATGTCTGCAATTCGTGGCATCCTTTACATACTCTCTCAGGTACTTGGTGCCTGGTTAGCATTCCTACTAGCTAATGCTTTCCGCAGTGCCGCTCAGGAAGCACCGGAATTTCCACAAATGGCGGAAGTCGCTGATGGTCAATTCTGGGTAGTAACAATGATTGAGTTTGTAGGTGCGATTATGATTGCATTCTTCTTTGCACGCGCACTCGCTTACAAGCGTAGCACATTTACCTTTGCCGCTATCTATGGTGGTGGTATTTGTGTAGTGTTACTATTTGCTATCGTAGTTTCTTCTACTTATCTACAACTTCAAAATAACTTCATCTTAAACCCTGCCGCGGCTTTGATGTATCAGATTCTACCGGCTGGTGGTGAGAACTTCGGTGAAGTATTTGGTGCGATTTGTTCCGCACTACTGACTTACGTCATCTTCCCAATGCTTGGTGGCGTAATCGGTTTCTACATTGCAGATTTTTCTGCTCGCCTTTCTGGCGAACACGCCGTAGAAGCTAAGAAGACTATCAAGTAAATAAATCTTCAATTAAAAAAGTCCCCCTCTTTATGGGGGCTTTTTTATTAAACACTTTTTGGAAATAGCGGAGTAGCTGGCGGAAGGATTAGGTCAGCCGTAAAAATCTCAATGATTTTATCGCTGATGGCTGGCAAAAATGGAGCTAAAAGATATGCAATAGAAAGTAGTTTTGCGGATAAATCCTGCAAGAGACTGTCTAATTCTTTTGACAAAACGTCAGCTTCGGAAGAATCTGCGACTTTTATTCTCTTGCCATATTCCCAAGGTTTTTTCTCGTCAATCTCTTTATTTAGGGCTTGGACTTTCTCCCATACATAGTCAAAAGCCTTGCTAAAATAAAGTGAATCCATGAGCTTTTGATATTCCAGGTCTTCTTTTGGCTGATAGTCGACTAGACCTTTTTGCTCTTGTTTTTTGCAGAGATTTGCAAGACGTTGTACTAGGTTCCCAAGGTCATTTGCTAACTCATTATTATAAGCTGCGTCATATTTTTCCCAAGAGAAATTGCTATCAGAAAAGGTGTCAATGTGGCGCAAGAAAAAGTAACGAAATGCGGATAGGCCATACTTATCTAGGACATCAAGTGGAGCTATGACGTTACCGATAGATTTGCTCATCTTCTGCCCATCAACTAAGATATGACCGTGGGAGTGAATAATTTTTGGGAATGGCAAACCTAATCCTAAGAGCATGGCTGGCCAAATAATAGTATGAAAACGCAAAATGTCCTTACCGACAAACTGAACACTGGCTGGCCAAAAATCGGAAATGTCTTTATCTGGAAAGCCTAACACAGTGATGTAATTGGCTAGTGCGTCAATCCAAACATACATTACCTGAGTATCGTCGCCTGGCACTTTGACACCCCACTTCAACTGAGAAATTGGGCGAGAAATAGAGACGTCTGGGGTATCTTCTAAGAGAGCCAGCATCTCCTTAGCGCGAAATTTCGGTAAGATATTTAGGGCGCCCGACTTAATGGCAGACTCGATCTGGTCCTTAAAATCTGCAATCCTAAAATAATAGTTTTCTTCTCTTAGCTTCTCGTAGGGCTTATTGTGGTCTGGGCAAACACCATTGTTTTCTTCATATTCTTTATCGGTGATATAGCGCTCACAGCCATCGCAGTACCAACCTTCGTAGGCACTTTTATAGATATGATTTTCTAACTTTTGCCAAATTTTTTGGCAACGAGTTTCGTGGTTTTTGTCAGTAGTACGAATAAAATCAGTCGGTTCTACGCCAAGTTTTTGAATAAAATCTTGAAATTTCTGAGAATTTTCTTTAACATAATCTTCGACTGGAATGTTTAATTCCTGAGCTTTTTTGTATATCTTATTGCCATGCTCGTCAGTGCCGGCCTGAAAACGGACAGTGTTACCGAGCGACTTTTGATATCTTGCGTAAGTATCAGCTAAAAGATAATCTAGGGCATGACCAATATGCGGTGCACCATTAACATATGGTATTGCGGTGGTAAGATAGATGTTAGACATATAGTTATTATAAACTATTTAGCTTCACAAGTAAAGCCGTCTTCCTCGTAGGAATCTTGAAGTGTCTCTATATCATCAATAACTTCGCCACGAAGGACAAAGAGATCCATAATCTTAGCGTTAGTGGTGGTAATACTATCGCCATCAGCCTGATGAGTGACAGTTAAGGCACTGCCTACCACATCATAAGTGCTGAGGAATGGATCAGCGGTTAAGCCGGCTGCTTGATACTTACTAGCATACTCCTCGCGAGCCTTGGCGGCGCCGGCATTAGCGGCGGTTTCATCACTGTATTGAAGAGAGAGATTGATACCTAGGTCAGTCAATGTGCTATCTGAGTACATAGCGATAACTTCTTTACGGCCAGAAACAACGTCCCCATAAGACGAGAATGCCGTATTGTCGCCTTCCAAAGTACAGGTAAGGCTAGATACGGTTGGCTGAGTGGTAGGCTTAGTAGTCTGAGTGGTGGTGCCAGTGGAAGATTTTTTGGAAGAACCACCAAAGATGAATAATAACACAACAACAACGATAGCAACCAGTACCACGGCGGCAATAATGATAATAAGAAGCTTAATGTTCCCCTTAGCGGTTTTTGGATCTTTGGTAATGGAAGTGAATTTTGAAACTTTTTTCATCTTGCCAATAGGTTCAGCGTGACCTGGGGCGGTGTCGGAATAAGCCAAAGCACTACCGATAGATCCTGGAACTGGCTCAGCTGGAACGAGCGGTTCCTCCTCCTCGTCATCAGATTTAGCCGCCTTAGGGGCCTCGGGAGCATCACCGATGAAGTTAGCAGAAGTGGTGGACTCTGATTCTGTGCTAGAAGAATCCTCTGCTGGGCTAGTAGCTGATGTCGAAGTGGCATCAACAGATGAAGTAGTGTCTACTGACGGAGCTGTGCCGATGGATGGGGTATTACTCATTGATGGTGCACCAATAGACGGCGTTTCTCCGATGGAAGAAGTAGCGTCTGCTGATGGGGTTGTGTCTGATAGTGGAGACGCTGGTGCGCCAATACCTGTTGGTGAAGCAGAAATAGACGTGGCGTTATTATCCATAGTTGAGGGAGTGCCAACGGTCGAGTTGATATCCGTGGAACCCTCTGTACTAAATGGAGCTGGGCTAGTAGCTGGCATAGTAGAAGTAGTGTCATCTGGGGTGCTAGCTAGTCCACCCTGTGCGGCGTCTGTGGCGCCAGTGGCGTCTGCGGTATCCGTGTTGGAAGACAAATCAGGAGCAGCTGGATTGATGGAAGATAAATCCGTAACGGCCGGCTCCGCAGCGGGATTGGTTGACTCCGTAGCAGAGGCTAAATCTGCGGCAACCTGATCTAGGGATGGAGCTTCTGAGTTGGTTTCTGCTGGTGCTTCTCCGGAACTGGAAGCATCAGTAGACGACGGCTCAGGGGAAATCGTAGCGTTTAGAGAGTCGGCTGCGTTCTCAAATGGTGCAGGCTCCGTGACTGGGGCAGCTGGGCCCGCAGGAGGAGTCGACGGCTCCACAGCAGGCACATCCTGCGTGGCGGCAGGTGCGGCAGTCGTGCTCGGAGCGCCATTGTCTGGTGCCGGTCCTGCTGGCTGGTTATTTTGATTTTCTTCCGGATTCATGAGAAAGCCTCCCTTTTAATACATTTATTTTATTATAATGGTTATGAATAATTTTGACAAGAGGAAAATAGCTCCTGATAGAGTTTTTCCCAATCTACCAAATCTAAGTCCGCCGGTCTAGCATCCGCGGAAATGCCAATTCTACTAAATATCGCTTGAAGGTCAGATGTTCTCAGCTGGCCTATGTTCTTGATAAGCTTTTTTCTGGGAGCGGAAAAGCCACGCTTTATAATGGAAAATATTTGATCTGGAACGATTGGAGCACTCAGCGGCTCCAAGATAATAATCTCGCTATCTACATCTGGTGGTGGGGTGAAAAATTCTCGTCCAACAACTGGGCCCAGAGTGACACTGGCTCGATTTTGAACAGATAGAGATAAAACTGTGTGTCGGCCTTTTTTTGCGGCAATTCGCTCTGCTACCTCTTTTTGAATCAGGAGGACAATACGTAGTGGCTGATTTTTTGCCTCAATTAACTTCTTAATAATAGGGGACGTGATATAGTATGGGATATTTCCGGCTACTACATAAGGCTCGTCGATACTTTCTAAATCAAATTTGAGAAAGTCCTGGTTCACAACCTCCAAGTTTTTCCCGGGGAAAGACTTTGGCAAGTTTTCCGCTAATCTTTGGTCAAATTCCACAGAAATGACGCGCGGAAAGACCCTCAGAAGGCTCGATGTGAGCGTACCTAGCCCTGGCCCTATTTCTAAGCATAAAGGCCTTACACGCTCTTCCAGGGCAGTTTTAGGCGATTTTGGAAGTTTAGCAGGGCTGTTTTCTAGCGTTTCTGGGGTATTTCCGGCCGCAAAATCAGCAATATCATCTAAAATTTGGCGATTATAGAGCCAGTGTTGACCAAGAGATTTGTTGTTTTTCATTATAATAATTATAACATATTTTTCACTAGCAGATTGTAGTAGGGGCTATTTGGTGGCAGTCTGCTAATTCTTGCTGCGAAAAGCAGTAAAGGGCTAATTGGCAACAGTCGATTCTCGCCTGTAATTGCTAAACCACAAATCCTTACTGCGCCCGACTTAACGGTACTCGTAAGGTATTAGTAGTTTAGCAATTACAGGGAGAATCTCTTTTATGTTGCCGATTAGCCCTTTACCGCTTTTCGTTTGCTAAATTAATACCAGTGATGCTCCCACCAGTAGTTCATAGCCTGACTCCAACCACCGTAACGCCCAGTGACGTAGTTTGCCATCCATTTAATCTGCGTGATGGGGTTGGTCTCCCAGTCGGAAGCAATAGTAGCCATTTTATTTCCCGGTAAAGCCTGAGGGATACCGTAAGCGCCGGAGGAGGCATTAGTAGCATTAACACGGCATCCCGACTCATGATAGATTAAGGTTAGCGCGCTATATAAGTCATTCTCAGAGACACCAGCCTGACGCGCCCAGTTAGCACAGGTATCCCACTCTGGGGGAACGGACTTTTTAGAACCAACGGCCGTAATACGCGGGACTGGCTCTTTGACGGTTTCTTCGGAAACAAGTTCACGAGAAACTTCAACTCCGTCTACGAAATTGACAGAGTACTTGGCGACTTTGCGGCCTTCTTCACCAGGTTGAATTAACTTAGTCTCTCCCTGAGAAAGAGAGCTATCTTCCCTAGTCTCTTCGGTGTAGGCAATTGAAGTCTCGACCGTAGCGGTCTGACCGCCATTTCTGGTAATCTTATAAGTAGTAGAGATACCGGTTTCGATAAAATCTGTACTCTTAACTAGCTTGATTTCGTCGCCGTCATAGACAGAAATACCGGCGCTCTCCGCAATAGACTTTGGATCAAAACTGGCGGTCATTATGTTCTTTTTAGTCTTGCCGTCAATGATAGTGACCGGGCGAGAACGATAAATATTAATGTGGTAATTATCGAAATTAATTAAGGTGGTCTTCCCTGGCTCAATAATGTCTGTATCAAGCACCTCTACACCTGCACGTTCCAAGGCTTCGCCGACAGATACGGCGGTAGTCTTAATAGTGAGTTTCTTTCCTTGGTCATGAATAGTAATAAAATGCGGCTCTGCTAAGACGCCGGAAGTGCCCGACTCATCTGCAAAGGTATTGCGAGTGATAGCGTTTGCGACGGATACAAAAACCATAGCGACTATCACAATACCAGAAATAATCAGAGACAATCTGTTACGTTTGGAATTTAGTCTCATACCATTTCATTATAGCACACGGACACCGCTTATGGCAAGTGTATGCTTATCAATTATTGATGGATTCTGCGAAGAGTGAACCAAAGCATAGCTGAAATAGCAGTGAAGGTGATGAGGGAAGTTGCGTTGCTAGAAATAGCGGAAACAGACCCGGATGCATTATTAAGGCCAGAGTTTGGCGCAGTAATAGTCTTAGTGGCCAAAGCATAGTTAGAAAAGCTATCAGTCTGAAAACTAATAGTATTATTTTCCCTATCGTATGTGGTCTCAATGACTTCGTACGTGCCGTCATGTTTCTCGTGAATAACGACAAGATTGCTACCATCTATACCATCTTCTAGTTGCAAAGTGATAGTGGCAGTATGGTCAAGTTCCGTCACCTGAGTATCCCAGCTATCACTATCAGAACCTTTGAAAACGGTGTTATATAAAGAGATGTCAGCATAGTTTACAACATTATACCCAGATGGTGCGGCAGATTGAAAATTACTAATCTGTTCGTCTGATAATTCAACATCGGAGACATCTAATCTAGCAGTGCCGATTTCCATGCTAGATTCTTCCCCGCCAAGAGAAATAGAACCAGAATTAATCGCTTTGGAAGCACTCGCATCGACAACATCATCAACCGGCTCAAAATCAGCAGCAAGGTGAGCATTTCCACCTCTGATTGTAAAGGTGTATTCGCCAATGTTTTCTTGCGGCTCGAACTCGCCACCATTAATGCCAAAGGAGACAAGTTGATAACCAGATTCTGGAATTAGGCGGACAGTCAGTTCAGTGCCGATTGGAAGTTCTGCGCCACCAGTACTGCCATCCTGATCTTCTTCTGTGACGATACTATCTTCCCAATGACAGAAAGACGGTTGGCAATTCTGATTGAGGTCAGTTATAGAATTATAGGTAACGCCGTCATAGGTCGCTTTTACAAATTCCAGAGTACCTTTACCTATAATATCATCTGGGACAGCATGCACGTCATTTTCATCATTTTCCCAGAGGAAATTGCCCATGAACTGCTGGTTGCCAGTGATAAAGTCAGATTTTGTTACAATATTATAATTTGCACTTTTGTCAACTTCTACTTCAAAGCTAATGTGCTGATTGGCATAATGTGCGCCCAGTTCAGCACTGGTTTTTGGCAGCTGATTAGAAAAGTCATGACCATTAATAGAAAGTGAGTTAATTACTTCTATATAAAGCGTCTCGAAGCGAAAAGTAACCGTAGTGTCAGTGGTCTCAGTTTCATACGCTACGTTGGTAGGATAGGGATTTTCACCAGCTGCTGGCATAACCATGGTATTATTAATCCAGAGATCGGCGAAGCCACCTTCTTCCACAGTCCAGTTCACTGTCGCATTAGCTTGTGTGGCGTAGGCTAGTTGTGAAAACGGTAAAAAAAGACTGGCGAGTATGAATAAAAGCGCCGTAATTGTTTTGCTAATTTTTTTCATATATATGACCTTATTTAGTGTTAGTTTTATTGTACTTTTAAGCATCTAGCATGTCAAGCCTTTTAAAAGTCCATCAGATGTGGTATAATTTTTTCATCCCCGAGTGGCGGAATTGGTAGACGCGCTAGCTTCAGGTGCTAGTGTCTTCACGGATGTGCTGGTTCGAGTCCAGTCTCGGGGACCAAGTTTATGGTTTATGGTTTCTTGATTTAGAGTTGCTCCTGTGCCTTGGGGAGCCAATTTTTTTGATGGTTTTTTTAACTACATCTTTACAAGCTTTTTTAATGACCGCAGTTTGGT
The DNA here is from genome assembly GCA_017405245.1 of Candidatus Saccharimonadota bacterium. Classification (GTDB taxonomy): domain Bacteria; phylum Patescibacteriota; class Saccharimonadia; order Saccharimonadales; family Saccharimonadaceae; genus Nanosyncoccus. The sequence goes on along the minus strand of JAFRAU010000005.1, from coordinate 3,043 downwards.
CTCCGGCGATTTTACTAAAATTAAGTTGCTTCTTAGCGCCTAGCGTAGCCAGAGCCGACACAATAATGTCTATGGTAATAATTAGCAATAGAACTATGGCAATAATGAACTGTGCGGCCGTTGGTACCAAATTAATAACGCCGACAACGAGTGGCTGGAACCACTGAACAACGACTACCCCAAAAAATCCAAAAGCCAGTGAGCTTCTGACACAGATTCTACCTTTGTAATTAATCTTGCCAGATTTAGAATAATCCCACCATCTGATATTAAATAGTTTTTCCAGAATTAGACTAGTCATATATTCTAGAATCGTGCAGGACAGTGATGCTAGCAAGAAGACTAAAATAACGTTATCTTTTATCGGTGCAGTAATACTAAGTACAAGTAATGCACCAAAACCATAAATTGGGCAATACGGGCCAAATAGCACTCCTCTGGTTTGTGGTTTTTTATAGGTAATGGTGCAAAAAACCATTTCCGCAACCCACCCCAGAAAAGAATAAATGAAGAAATATAATACCAGGGTAGCGATTGTGTCTAGCATAATAGCCTAATTATAGCACGCTAGACTTTATTAATAACTGGAATAACGATAGGAGTGTGTCCGGTAGCATCAAAGAGAATATGAGTGACATCCTCTTTGATTTCTTCTTTCATGGCTTTGAGGTCTGACTCTGATGAAACGGTCCGATCAATTTTCATGCGGAGATAATGCCGGATTTTCCCAATTAGCTCCTCGGAATTATCAAGATAAATAAACGCACGCGAGACAATGTCCGGAGTCTTTACTAAACGTCCGGTTTTCTTAGAAATAGTAAGCACTAAGACAAAAATTCCTTCCCTGGAAATATGGATACGGTCTTTTACTACGGCTTCGTGGACTGGCTGGTCGGCATCATCATAAAGCTTGTTGCCGGCATGGATACGGCCACATTTTCTAATCTTCTTAGATGGGCTAAGTTCAATCACGTCACCATCGTCTGCAATAATAATTCTATCCCTTGGAATACCAATAACATTTTCTGCCATCTCGGCATTATGTTCTAGCATATAAAATTCACCGTGGTATGGCATATAATTAGTCGGATTAAGGCGCGTGACAAAATCTACGTGGTCCTCATAATAAGCATGTCCAGAAAGGTGAAGTGGACCAATATTAGTAAGATGAGTCTTGCCATTTTGAATCACTTGCGCACCCTCACGGAGCAGGCCGTCAACAGTATTAACCACATGTGGCTCATTGCCAGGAATTGGGTTGGATGAGAAAATGATAGTGTCTGTGCTTTTAATCTTAATGTATTTATGCGCACCGGTTACCATACGGTTAAGCACGGCGTTTAATTCACCTTGGGAGCCTGTACAGACAATCGTAATCTTTTCATCTGGAAGCTTGACAATGTCTTCCATCTTCATAATGGTATCTTTTGGAACCTTGATTTCCTTGGCACGGAGTGCCACCTCGATGTTATTTATCATAGAGAATCCAGCAAAGGCGACTTTACGACCACGTCTTGCGGCCTCATTTAGTACCAGCTCAATACGAGCAATCTGTGAGGAGAAACAAGAGATAATAATCCGGCCACTAGCATAATGATCCATCACCATACCAAACGAGTCACCGACATCATACTCGGAATGCGGGTGATGACCCGGGCTGTCGATATTGGTGCTCTCATTAACCATAAGGTCAATTCCCTCGTTTTTCACAATCTCATCTATCCGCTCGTAGTCAGCCTGACGACCCATTGGATTTTCCTCATGGCGCCAGTCACCGGAGAAGTAAATGGTACCGTTAGGCGTGCGCACGACGATGGCAGTATTTCCCGGAATAGAGTGGAGCATATGAATAAATTCCACGGAAAGATGCTCTGAAACCTGGATTTTCTCATGTTTTAGTGGATCTACTACCTGATAATTAAGATCTGGCTCGTCATCTAGCTCAGACATCTGTCTCTTAATCATGCCAAGCGTAAAATCTGTACCATAAATAGGAGTAAGCGGATTGAACTTCGGTAGCAAATGGCGACACGCGCCAATATGATCAAGGTGAGCGTGCGTAAAGAGAATTGCCTTAACCCTATCCTTATTATCTTCTAAGAATTTGATATCTGGAATCAAGTAATTAACCCCTGGATAATCAGCCCCCGCAAAGAGCACACCCATGTCAATAACGATAATTTCCCCCTTATACTCGACAATCGTCATATTCTTACCAATGCCAAATTCCCCCACACCACCAATCGGCATAATTCTGACCGCCTCAGGGTCTGGACGGGAATTTTTAAGCTGAGCATGAGTAATTTGCTTACCGTTATAGCCATTATATCTGGACTTGTTTACAGGGATGCCGATAATATGTTGCGTGGCCTGGGCATTGACATCCTGAGATAGCATTCTCTGATGATGCACCATCTCGCCCTTTCTGGTAGAAACAGATAGGTTGACCTTGTTAGGATTAGGCTGACTCGTAGCATTTTTAGTGTTTTTTGAGCCATTTTTAGCCGATTTTGGACCATTTTTGGCAGATTTTGCAACCTGATTTGCCGTATTTGGGCCTTTTTTGGCCTTCTGACGCTTGCTTGGTACCAAGTGGGCATCCTTCCCACCCGGGGCAAAATTGCTGTTAAAATGACGATTTTGAGCCTCTTCAAATTGCTCCTTGATACTAGGTAAGCGTTCCTTGGCACTCTTTAAAAGCTGCGCACGGCGCTCTTGTTCTTGTTTATTCATATAAAAAATTCCTTATTTATCTTATGTCGGGTTCTCTACATACCTCCATAGTCCATAGAGAGCGATACAAGTGTTGTCAGTGCCTCTATTATAGCAAATTTGGGCGGAGATGTAAAGAGGCTGGGAGCTGAAAAAAATGAAGGCTTACATTTAGACCACATTTAATCCGAAGGTCGACCTCCCAAACAAGTTGTACAACTTTCTAGTTGTTAATATTATTAGTATAGCATAGAAAAGTCTGGGCAGGCATTCTCATAACCATCAAGACTTTGCAAAAACTCAACTGGCGTCATATTGCCTAGCATGGAAT
>JAFRAU010000004.1 GCA_017405245.1 Candidatus Saccharimonadota bacterium | reverse complement strand
GCAGTGAATGCGGCTGACCGCTTTCCATAGACTTTAGTTAGGTTTTTTACCTCGATAATCTTTTCCATAAGTGTAAATATTATACCATACCTTGACTTTTTTGGCTATCTGTGGTATAATGTAAGTATAGGATGTGAAAAAAGCGTAAGCTTTAACCATATTGTATCTTAAGAAGGAGGTATACAGTTATGATGAGAAGGATTTCAAGTTTTTTGTTTATGCTTATTCTTAGCATAAGTGTTATGGGATGTGGAAATGCTAGTGCTAGTAGCGAAAATGCTAATAGTAATAACGACTCTACGCCAGCGACAGAGAATTCGCCGGTCTTATCGCAAGGTGTTTCGGACACCACGACGACTGACAATGCAGTTTCTTCCGAAACTACAATAGAGACGACGGAAGTTGTTTCTGAGCCTGAGCCTGTGCAGAATTTTACTGGTAGTTTATACACTTTACCAGTAGGTGCAAAAGGCGAAGAATGGACAGAGGAACAGCTGGACGAATACCTGAAGGATTGCAAGGCCTATCAAAAACTTTGCCAGCCGAACGAAAACGGTAAAATCAAAGTAGACATTGACGAGCTTATGAAAGAGTTTGGGTTTGAATATGTTGATACGTACGATGGCAACAATGTCTATAATGTCTATTGGAAGCAGGTTGGCAATTTAAGAATTGCTTCTGCTCTTACGACCGATAGTTATCTCTATATTTATTTAGAGAACGAAGCAACTCCATTAAGAGTAGTGTTATTTGGAACAGATTTTACTTCGGCGCATGACGACATAGTTACTTTCTATACGCAACACATAGACGATGGGGATGGTTTTATGAGAACTACATTGAGGCATCTGAAAGGAACCGTAGCGACATTGAATTATCTTTGTAATTCCACTGAAATTGATTGCGGAAGATTGCCCTATCCTGCTGAATATAGTATGGACATATTGACGTCTGGTTCATTCAACCTGAACAAAAGTGTAAATTTTGTATCTACAGACATAACTCTTGAGACGCACAATGTATACCACTAACAAAAACGCCCTAGTTTTAGGGCGTTTTTTTCATACCTTAAATATACTGTTTATGATATAATTAGGCTAACTAGGAGGCTTATGCAGAATGATATGATGCCACAATTTGGAGTAAAAGCCCAGGCGAAAACTGATTCGCAGGCTCAGTCCCAGACACAATCACAACCTCAAGTGCGACCAGAGGGGTTTGGAAGTGCTACTCCGGAGCTAGAAAGAGAGAAGGTATTTACATCTCTTAAGAGAGAACAGATTCTACCGGTTCTGACCGTAATTTTTGGTTTTTTGGCACTGATTTTTTTGGTTTCTACAATAGCGCTTGCGGTAAAAAAGCCCAGTAGTGCTTCGATGACGGTGGAAAGCTCGGGCTCTTCGTCAGCGGAGGTCCCGGCGGTGTCCACCTTGATGTTTTCGACGAATAAAATTTCTGACCCAATAAGCGATGCGAATTATAGATTTGGAGCTATCGTCCGAAACGCTGATGGTCACCAGGTTGTGGCAGCATTTGCGAATAACTCTGGGAGTGGTTTTACGATTGACGTAAACTGGGAATTTGTAGCACCATATTACGGTGTCAATTCTTCGCGCGTAGACCAGGAATCGTTCAAGGTGATGACGAATGAAGTTGTGGCAGATATGGTTGTGGGGCGCGCGACAAATGATGTGAAGGATGACGTGCTACTGCTTTTGCTGGCAAACGGAAAGGTGCAGTACATGCCGCTTAGAGAGAGCTTGGAAAAATATAGTTTCAAGATCGTGGGCGAATTCGACGATATATCTGATGCGGTGAAGTTCTATCGTGTTCAAGAAACGGTTAACGGCGAAACAATCGAAACAACGATGGTGCAAAAAACTGACGGAACG
>JAFRAU010000051.1 GCA_017405245.1 Candidatus Saccharimonadota bacterium | reverse complement strand
CGTTTTCTGGATCACCTTCAAGAGCCTTAGTGGCAGAACCCTTGATGATTGGAGCGTTGTCGCCATCAAAGCCGTACTTGTTAAGAAGCTCACGAACATCCATCTCGACTAGCTCAACAAGCTCTGGGTCAGCAAGATCCATCTTATTGAGGAAGACGATAATCTTTGGAACGTTTACCTGGTGAGCAAGAAGAACGTGCTCACGAGTCTGTGGAAGCGGACCGTCATTAGCTGCAACCACGAGAATAGCACCATCAATCTGAGCGGCACCGGTAATCATGTTCTTGATATAGTCGGCGTGGCCTGGCATATCAACGTGTGCGTAGTGACGCTTTTCGGACTCATATTCCTGGTGAGAAGTCGCGATAGTGATACCACGAGCCTTTTCCTCAGGTGCGTTGTCAATCTGGTCGTAAGCGACTGGCTTGTTGACTTCGCTTGGTAGTTTTTTAGCTAGGACTGCTGTAATCGCAGCGGTAAGAGTAGTTTTACCATGGTCAACGTGACCCATAGTACCTACGTTAATGTGAGGTTTGGAACGGTCAAAATTTGCCATTCTTATTATCTCCTTTTTTATTAATTGTCGGGAGCACTAATAAAAACCAGCTCCGGACACTTGGTTATATTTTATATTAAAACCTGTGGATTGTAAAGAGTGAATTTCAGATAAATTTGATTATTTTTTGGTCTTAGTCGTTTAATTATAAATCAAAAGTTAGTTGTGTTATTTTTAAAAAACCGCCCTTTAAAGGGGCGGTTTTTAGTGTTCGTGGTTATTTTAATGCATCTTCGTGAGACGTCTTACTCTGATTCTTCCGTGCTGCGGCCTTATCTTCCTTATAGATATTGATGCCTTCCCTGACGCAGACGAAAATAAATCCTAAAAAGATGAGTCCGGTTAGGCAAAGAGTAAAGATAAGTGCACCTTTGCAGAACGAAAAGAAGATAGTTAATAGCGCCTCGATAAAACTAGTGTGTTCCATAGTATCACCCCCTATTTTAGACTATGAGTTTCAAGCGACGATTTGATATTTAGCGCCTTTCCCGCCAAGGGCAAGCATAGTGCTATCATCTACGTTCCGATAGCTAAATCCTATGGTGAAGAACGGATCGTCCACCAACTTGAAGAAGATATTCGCTTCGAGAATATTGCCGTCTCTTCCCGGAACAATAGAGATTTTAGCCTCCGGATAGACTATAACTAGTCCCCAAAGAAAATCTAACACCATTGCTTTTAGCTGGTAGTCACATTCTCTTCCGGTAGAATCTGCCCAAGTAGACAAGGAATCACTGGAAAAACGCTCACTAATCTTGTCGATTGCCGGAGACAGAAATGGCTCCATACTGGAAGAAATACACCCCAAGTAGCGTGTAAAAGCACCGCTAGTGTAATTCTTTAAATCGCTCACGGTGTTAATCTCCTCCTTGGGACGCTGAGGTCGACGTAGCTGAAATACGGTTTTTCTTTGCAGTTCTGCGCCGTTTTCCCAGATTCCACCGGTCTTACGATAAACGGAGATTTTAAGTCCGTCCGCATCAAGGGAGCCATCAGAAAATGACAATACATTTTCTCCAAGACTCACGATGTTGTTTCCAACATCTAATTTGCTTAAACTGATATCCACAATACACCTCCTTAAAGAACTAAACAATGCGTTTCAGTTTTATTTTACCATAAAACTGTATATTTCACAAGTGTAGTTACTTTTTTAAGAGGTGTTTGCGGCAGATAATCTAATGATTAGAATTACTTAGAGGCGCGCTCTTCAATAATCTGCTGAGCTACGTTAGGTGGAACTTCCTCGTAGGCAAAGAGCTCCATCGATGAAGCGGCACGACCCTGGCTCATAGAGCGAAGGTCTGAGGTGTAACCAAAGAGGTTAGCCAGTGGACAGAAGGCCTTGATTAACTTAGCACCACCGTTCATATCTTCCATCTCATCAATACGGCCACGGCGAGAGTTAATGTCACCAATGACGTCACCCATAAATTCTTCTGGGGTGGTAATTTCGAGCTTCATAACTGGCTCTAAGAGCACTGGATTTGCTTTCTTAATACCTTCGCGAGTGGCAAGGGAGCCTGCAAGTTTGAAGGCGAGTTCGGAAGAGTCAACGTCATGATAAGAACCATCATAGAGTGTAGCCTTAACGTCGACTACTGGGTAGCCGGCAATCACACCACCATTTAGGGTTTCTTCTACACCTTGCTGAACTGGCTTTCTGTACTCCTGAGGAACTACGCCACCCTTAATCTGGTCGATAAACTCAAAGCCCTTACCTGGCTCGTTTGGCTCGAACTTAATCCAAACATCACCATACTGACCACGACCACCAGATTGCTTGATGTGCTTACCCTGGGCCTCAGCGGTACCACGAATAGTCTCACGGTATGCAACCTGTGGCGCACCAGTGTTAGCCTCTACGCCATGTTCCTTGTTTAGACGGTCAATGATAATTTCTAGGTGGAGCTCGCCCATACCAGAGATAATGGTCTGGCCAGTTTCTTCATCGGTATGTACCCGGAAAGTAGGGTCTTCTTCGGCAAGCTTAGAGAGACCAAGAGCCATTTTTTCCTGGTCGGACTTAGTCTTTGGCTCTACGGCGATAGATACTGGTGGTTCTGGGAACTCGATAGATTCAAGGTGAATTGGGTGAGCTGGGTCACAGATAGTCGTACCGGTGGTAGTATCTTTCAGGCCAACTACGGCAGCGATATCACCAGCGGTAATTTCTGCGATTTCTTCACGCTTATCAGCAAACATACGGACGATGCGACCAACGCGTTCTTTATTGCCGGTGGTAGCATTTAAGATGTATGAACCAGAGGTAAGCTTACCAGAGTAAACGCGAATAAAGATGAGCTTGCCGACGAATGGGTCAGTTGCAATCTTGAACGCAAGGGCAGCCAGAGGCTCATTGTCGTCAGCTTTTCTGATGACTTCATCACCAGTCTTAGGGTCGGTACCGACAGTTTGGCCCTGGTCGCGATCAAGCGGGCTTGGAAGATAATCAGCCATCAAGTCTAATACTTTTTCAACGATAACGCCGCGGCCATCACCACCGGTTACTAGGAAGAAATCGCCGTCTAGGACACGCTTTCTTAATGCAGCTTTTAGCTCGTCTACGGTGATAGCGTCCTCACCCTCGTTAAAATACTTATCCATGAGCTGTTCATCAGCTTGGACAGCTTCTTCTACTAGCATAGCACGGGCATTTTTAGCTTTTTCGACCATGTCGGCTGGAATCTCACCTACGGTAAGCTCATGGTCGGTATAATCCTTATAGGTATAAGCCTTCATGTCGATAAGGTCGACTACGCCGCAGATGTCTTTCTCAAAACCGATTGGGAGATGAATGGCAATAGCGTTTTTAGATAGACGCTTATGAATAGAGTCAAGAGATTTATAAAAATCACCACCGGTCTGATTAATCTTGTTGACAAAACAGATGCGTGGAATACCGTATTTAGTAGCCTGGCGCCAAACGGTCTCAGACTGAGCTTCTACGCCCATTTTACCATCAAAGACTACGACTGCACCATCTAGGACACGCAAAGAACGCTCCACCTCAGCGGTAAAGTCAATGTGGCCCGGGGTATCAATAATGTTAATTTGGTGACCCTTCCAATAAGCAGTCACAGCAGCGGAAGTAATAGTGATACCACGCTCTTTTTCCTGTTCCATCCAGTCAGTGGTCGCGCCACCGGTGTCACCTTTGACAAGGTCAATTTTGTGTTTTAGACCGGTACGATAAAGAATAGCCTCAGAAGTGGTAGTTTTACCAGCATCAATGTGGGCAATAATACCGATATTTCTTAGTTTTGATAAATCTTTTGACTCAGTAGCCATAACATCCTTTTAATCATTAAAAATATAAACTCTTGCTATATTTTAGCACAATACCCTAGTTTTTGGCAAGAAAAATGGGCCAGATTGTGTAATCTGACCCTGAGAATTGTCATGTAGCGTATAGCCTACTAGACATCGTCGGTATTACCCGACGGTTGAGGCTTCTTTCTGACGCCGTTCTAAACGTATAGAGTTCACGACCATCATTGCTCTTGCCTTCCTTGAAAGCAAAGGCCAGGTCCCATGTATACCGGCCGTTTGCTTTCGCCCTATCGTACCATTTCTGGTCGACAACGAACATGGTGAAGCCGTCAGTATTAGACAGCATCACCTGCTGTGATAGTTTTCTGACGTTCTCAGCTGGCGGATACTCTTTCAAGTCTCCGTCTTCATCGTAGGCCAGGTACGTTTCTTGGGTTAGATTGACAATTCTTTTGTAAAGATCTCTTGACATAAGTTTTCACCCCCTTATTCGTCAAGAACTAATAATTTTGGGCCAAGCGGCCCTGTGACAATGGTATAAAATCACGAAGTCTGTTTTTTCGTGATAAAACCATAATACCTCCGATGTACTCGGATTTATCTATTATAGCACACCACGTAGAAAAAGTCAACAGGCTTACGCTATTTTTTATTATTTAGAGAGAAAGAGAATATAGCTCTGGCAATAATCAGCGCAACGCTTAGAAAATAGCACTACGTCAGCTTATTTTTTAGAATCTGGGAAGCGGTGCCGGGATTAGCCTTACCGCGGCTAGCTTTCATGACCTGCCCAACAAGGAAACCTAAGACCTTTTCGGAACCAGCCTTGTAATCTGCCACAGCCTGGGCGCAAGCTGGGTCGCTAATAACCTGCCCTACGATAGCTTCCAGAGCACCGGTGTCGTTTTCTTGGAGAACATTTAGTTCCTTAGCAATAGTATGAGCATCTTTCCCTTTCATCTGAGGGTCAAAGAATTTGAGAAAAACTTCTTTTGCGCCGGTAGAAGAAAGCTCTTGCTTCTCAGCCATTTCTGCAAGCTCCTCTAAGTAATCAGCTTTTGGCAAGAAAGATAACATTTCATAAGATTTTTCTTCGGCCAGAAGTACAGAGGCGAACCAGTTGGCGACACGCTTGATATTATCTTTGCCGGCGAGTTCGCCGAGCTTTCTCATTAACTCAGGATAATCTAACAAAACTTCTAGTGTATCGACCGGCAAAACGTCAGCAAATTTTCCCCTGTAATCTTTTGGCAAGAGCGGAGTATTTTTAAGCTCCTCATCAATAAATTCTTGGGAGAGTCTAATTGGTGGAATGTCTGGCTCTGGCATATAGCGATAATCCTGTGCTTCCTCCTTACTACGTTGGAAAGTAGTCTTGCCAGTAGCGTCATTCCAGCCGCGGGTTTCCTGACGAACAGGCTCGCCCTTATCTAGGAGCTTACTTTGGCGCTCGTACTCATATTCAATAGCTCTCTCGACACTGCGGAAACTATTGAGGTTCTTGATTTCGGCCCTTTTCCCTAGTTCCTTAGCCCCCGGCAAAGCCAAAGAGATATTAACATCAAATCTCATATTACCGTTATAAAGATCGCCAATCGTAACACCGGCGTAGGTCATTGCGCGCCACAGCTCCTTGCAATAATCGTGAGCCTGCCTGGCGGAGTGAATATCTGGCATTGAGACTATCTCGATAAGGGGTGTACCAGCACGATTTAAATCTACCAATGAGTACGTGTCATAATGATTCAGCTTCCCGGCATCTTCTTCCATGTGTGCATGCTCAATCCTTACGCTGGTACCATCTGGAAGGTCGATATGTCCGGCGCCAATAATCGGGTGATAAAACTGGGAAATCTGATAGCCTTTTGGTAAATCTGGATAATAGTAGTGCTTCCGGTCGAAACGTGAATAGGGATTAATTTCAGCGTTCATCGCACGACCAGCACGGATAGCTAGACGAATAGCCTGTTCATTAAGTCTCGGTAACATTCCAGGAAGGGCGTAGTCTACTGGTGAAACGCAGGTATTTGGGTCTTTTCCCCTGGCGTCGTTGTCTACCTCGGAAAATAGTTTGGTTTTTGTGGCAAGCTGGACGTGACACTCAATGCCGACGGTAATTTCATACTTAGTCATTAGATGGCCTCCAAATCTTTTAGCGCTTGTTTGAAACTGGCTAAGGCGTGCTTAGCTTGATTATAATCAACAGAAAAACCGTGCTCATGCGCAATCTGATTGCGGATTTTGTGAGCATACCACACGGAATTAAGCTGAGAGAATTTAGCCGAGGAACGTTTTAAGCGCTCGCCCATGGTCTTACCTGGAACCCCCATTTCGTTAAGGGCCTTATCAAGGAGCTTGTCAGCCTCAATGACGGCGGCGTTATAAGATTGCTTATTCTCCTTAGTGAGGCTATTTTCAATTTTGAGCCAATCTACCTGATATTCTTCTTTGTCAAAGGAGTAGCGACGCTTAGAAGTGAGCGAGACCGCAATAAAAACCAAAACTCCGACAATAACAATAGCAATAAGCAAGAATAAAACTGATACGTTCATTATTCACCCTCCTTTTTGATAGATTTTGCAAATTCTAAGAGCGCCTTATCACTACGACGCGGGCCGACTAGTTGCAGGCCGATAGAAAGCCCGTCTTTATTTTTTGCTACTGGAATGGCAAGACCCGGAAGACCAGCAAGGTTAAGCGGCACACTCATGACGTCCTCTAAATACATCGCGACTGGATCGCTGGTTTTCTCGCCTAGCTTAAAGGCTGGGTTCGGAGAAACAGGGGTAAGGATAAAATCACACTTTGAAAACGCTTTCTCATATTCTTTGATGATGAGCGTACGTGCCTGCTCGGCTTTAAGATAATAAGCATCATAGAATCCACTTGATAAGACAAAGTTGCCGATCATAATACGGCGCTTATTCTCTGGCATAAAGCCTTCGCTTCTAGATTTGCCGTAGACCTCATCCAAAGTTCTAGCGTCCTTGCTGCGATACCCATAACGGATACCGTCATGGCGAGAAAGATTAGAGGCGATTTCTGCTGGGACTACGATATAGTAAACGGCGAGAGCGTATTTTAGGGTAGGCATATCAAGGCGCACTATCTTGTGCCCGGCTTTTTGAAGAGCGTCTATCTGGGAATCTAGGGCAGCGCGAATGTCGCTGTCTAGGGAGTCGGTGTCAAAATCGTTGATAATACCAATGGTGTGAGGTCCGGCAGTTGGAAGAGACTCTGAGGTGGCGTTATGAGATTCTGAGATAGCATCATCATGAGGCTCTGAGGCGGCTCCGGCAACGGCGGCATTTTCACGACCATCTTTATTATAGTAATCTGGCAGAGTCGTCATATCCTTAGGGTCCTGACCAGAGGTAATTGACATCAGTAAATCTATGTCTTCTGGATTTTTAGCAAAGAAACCAATGCAGTCGGTACTAGATGCCATCGCCACTACTCCGTAACGAGAAATAGTACCATAAGTCGGCTTAAATCCATAGACACCGTTAAAAGAGGCTGGCTGGCGAATGGAGCCACCAGTATCCGTACCAGTTGCAAAAGGGACAATGTCAAGAGCTACCGCCACAGCAGAGCCACCAGAGGAGCCACCGGAAACGCGGGTCTTATCATGAGCATTCAAGGTAGGACCAAAGTACGAGTTTTCCGTAGACGAGCCGTGCGCAAAAGAGTCGAGATTAGTCCGGCCAATAACAATAGCTCCTTCGTCTTCCAGTTTTTTAACAGAGGTGGCGGTAATTGGACTTTTTAGAGGCTCTAAGATTTTAGAGGCGGCCGTGGTATTTCCGGCCGGGGAGAGAAAGTTATCCTTAATTGCAAACGGCACGCCGGCTAGTCTTCCGACTTTCTCTTTATTTTTGATTTTCTCATCAATAATTTTGGCTTTTTGAAGCGCACCCTCTTTATCGAGCGAAATAAAAATGTTGTAATCCTTATATTTTTCGGCTTTTTCTAGCGCGTCTGATACCAAGCTATAAGCCGAAGTGTTTTTGTCAGCAATTTTCATTATTTCTCCTATAACACCTTTGGCACTTTAATTTGATAATCCTGAGCATCTGGGGCAAGCGCTAAAAGTCCATCTCTATCTGTTTCTTGCGGCAAGATTTCGTCTTCTCGCCAGACATTTTCCATCTCAAATACCTGATAAGTCGGCTCTACGTCCTTAGTGTCAAGCTCATCAAGCTGAGAAATATAGCCAATAATATTTTCTAGATCCTGGCCGAGATTTTGTTTCTCCTGCTCGCTAAGGGAGAAATTGGAAAGTTCCGCCAAATGATCAATTTCTACACTCGTAATTTTCATCTAGTCTATTATAGCACAGTTTCTATTTTTTGAGGGCTTTGCCGGACTTAATGTCTTCAATAAGGTCACGAAGACTAGCCGCGCGCTCAAATTCTAGGTTGGCCGCAGCCAGTTTCATTTCTGATTCTAGTTGCTTAATCAGCTTTGGAATTTCCTCTAATGGGACCTTTCTTAAATCTAACTTGTTCTGCTGCTCTTTTTCTGGGATAATCGCACGGAGTCCCTTTGAAATCTCTTTTTTAATGCCTGTCGGAGTGATGTGATGCTCTTTATTATATTGCTGTTGAATTTCGCGGCGGCGGTTAGTTTCGGAAATAGCTCGCTCCATACTATCAGTAATGTTATCGGCGTACATGATTACCTTACCTTCTACGTGGCGGGCGGCACGGCCGATAGTCTGAATTAGGGCAGACTCGGAACGAAGGAAGCCCTCCTTGTCCGCATCAAGAATTGCTACGAGCGACACTTCCGGCAAATCTAGCCCCTCACGTAAGAGGTTAATGCCGACTAAGACGTCATAAACGCCGTTTCTTAAATCTCGCAAAATATCTCCACGCTCCAAAGTATCGATGTCTGAATGGATGTAGGCAGTCTTAACGCTCCGCTCTTTTAAGTGATCCGTCAAATCCTCCGCCATGCGTTTAGTAAGAGTGGTAATCAGTACACGCTGATTTTTAGCAATACGTCTATCTATCTCCTCCATCAAATTGTCGATTTGGCCATCAGTTGGCCGGACCTCTATTTCTGGATCTAGCAATCCCGTCGGACGAATCACCTGCTCGGCCGGTTCAGGAGAGTGTTCTAACTCATACTCACCAGGGGTAGCAGAAACATAAATCGCCTGATGAATATGCTGATTAAACTCTGCAAAAGTCAAAGGACGGTTGTCTAGCGCACTCGGCAGGCGAAAACCGTATTCTACCAGGGTCTCTTTTCTAGCATGATCGCCATTATACATGCCTCTCACTTGTGGTAGGGTCATATGCGACTCATCAACTAGAAGCAAAAAATCTTTTGGGAAAAAGTCAAGAAGAGTGGCTGGCGGCTCACCCGCCTTGCGGCCGTCTAGGTGTCTGGAATAGTTTTCAATGCCCTTAACAAAACCGGTTTCTTTTAACATTTCCAGGTCGTACTTGGTACGCTGAGAGAGACGCTGTGCTTCCAAAAACTTATTATTTTTCTCGAAAAAGTTCATTCTCGCCTCAAATTCTACCTGAATAGTCTCTAAGGCGCGCTCTAACTGATCCTTAGGGGTAGCGTAGTGAGTATTTGGAAAGATAAATAGCTGGTCGGGTTTTTCTAAAATCTGGGCGGTTAAGGGATCAATAATCCGGACGTCTTCTAATTCGTCAAAAGAGAAAATAAAGCGGTATGCCACTTCGCCAGAGGCAGGATAGAGGTCAACCGTGTCTCCCATCACCCGGAAATTGCCACGTTCAAAAGCGATATCGTTTCTATGGTACTGCATGGCGACAAGGTAAGTTAAGAAGTTGGAGAGAGTGAGCGGAGCATTATTAGTAGCGCAAAGGCTGAGGTCACCAGTTTTTCCCGCCGAATCGCTCACGGCCGCTTGGCCAAGAGAATCGGCGGAAAAAACCGGTTCCCCGCCTTCGCTTAAAGAGCTATTCGCATCACCTCGCCAATTATCCTTTGCTACCCAGGCGCCATCCACTTTTCTGAGTGCGAGCGACATCTCTGTGTAGTGGTCTGGTGAGCCGATGCCGTAGATACAAGAGACTGAGGCTACGATAATCGTGTCTGGGCGCGTCAAGAGTGAGACGGTAGCCGCGTGGCGCAGGCGGTCGATTTCGTCATTAATTGCACTATCTTTTTCGATATAGGTGTCGCTACTTGCGATATAGGCTTCTGGCTGATAGTAATCAAAGTAAGAAACAAAATAATGCACCTCGTTATCTGGAAAAAACTCCCGAAATTCTGAATAAAGCTGTGCTGCCAAGGTCTTATTGTGTGCCAAAATCAGGGTAGGCTTCTGGTAATGCTCGATAATGTTAGCCATGGTAAAAGTCTTTCCGGAGCCAGTGACACCAAGGAGTGTCTGCTCACGGATGCCTTTGTCAAGTCCCTCGCAGAGCTCAGAAATAGCCTGGGGCTGGTCACCAGTAGGCTGATATTTACTCTGTAATTTGAACTTTGGCATATAGGTAAATTATAGCATATCTTGACTTTTTTGCCTATGAGTGGTATAATTAAATTATAGGTGGCTATTTCCTTTCATTTATTTAATTATCTTGATTATACTAATGGTGTTTTCATATAATTGTAGCCACCTTTTTTGATTGAGACTACTAAAAACCTGAAACATTTTTGCAATATTTTGCTAGTTTTGTTTCAGGTTTTAATATTGGACAGAGAAGATTAAGAATTATGATAAAGCTGAGATACTTGCTTTTATTGACGCACTAGGTACTTTTTGACTGATTTTCCAAAAAATTTTTAAAAAAGCACTTTCTTTTTAAATAAGTTTTGTATATAATGGGAAGTGCTAAACATTGGTTCATATTTTTTAAATCATCTATACGACGGTTAAGTGCGGCCATCTACGCAGTTTCGTCGTATAGATGAACTGATGTTTAGCGACTAGTAGATGGTCGCATTTTTCTTTAATGAATTATCCTTTGCGTTCTGATGAGAAAATTGCGACCGATAAAGGAGGTAATAATGCCAAGCACAAATAAGCTACACGGAGTAAAAAATTACTCTAATCATAAAAACAGACTCTTTGGTCTATTAACTCAAAGGAAAAGAGATAGTAAATCTTTTCTTCGGACCAAGGAACACGTAGCGCAACAATTACTTTTTCTTTGTGGCATTATTACCTCCTTT
>JAFRAU010000003.1 GCA_017405245.1 Candidatus Saccharimonadota bacterium | reverse complement strand
GGGATTTCGCCCATTTCGCCTAGGGCGTCGCCAATTTTTTCAAAATCTTCGCCGGAAATATTACCGGTGCGGAGTTTCCAGCTGTCAATACCGGAGCCATCAGAAATCATACGATCAACGATTTCGTTTTTGGCCATCTCCATGGAGAAAAAGAGGACACCGCATTTGTTGATGGTAGCGACATTGGTGGCGATATTTTGGGCGAAGGTAGTCTTACCCATGGCTGGACGGGCACCTAGGATAATCAGGTCGCCTTTTTGGAGGCCAGCGGTCTTCTTATCAAGGTCACGAAAGCCAGTCTTAAGGCCACGGAGAGCGCCTTTGTTTTGATAAAGGTTTTCGATGCGATCATAAGCTTCGACTAAGAGGTCTGCAAGCGGAGTATATTCGCTCTTAATGTTATTATCCGTTACGGCAAAAAGCTTCTTTTCAGCATCGCCAAGAAGATCGCCGATAGTATCCTTCCCTTCGTAAGCTTGTTCTATTATCTCAGTCCCGGCCCCAATGAGACGACGGCGAGTAGAGCACTCCTTCACCGTATCTGCATAAGCGGTGGCGTGGGCAGCAGTTGGAACATAATTGGTTAGCTCAGTCAGGTATTTAGCTCCGCCGATATTCTTTAGCTCCTTATCTTTACGTAATTCGGAAGTCAAGGTGATAAGATCGATTGGTCGATGAGTGTTGTAGAGCGTGGTCATGGCGGAAAAGATTTTGCCATGGGCCTCGTCGTAAAAATCTTTTGAGCTAACGCGTTCTAAGATGTCCGGGAAAGCAGCATCAGATAGCAAAATAGCACCGAGTAGGGACTTTTCGGCGTTAATATCTTGGGGCGGAACATGTGCACCCTGAGTTTCTGGATTAGAATGGGACTCCATCTGCTTTTACCTCCGTAATATCTCCCATTATATCAGATATTTGTTCATACTTACTAGAACTGCTTGCAAGCTCTGTGGCGTCGCCGATTTCCAGCATAATACCTTCGGGCAGAAATTTTTGTAGAACCTTGAGATTATTCGCTGAGCTTAGAATCGTTTTGTGAATTTTACGTTCAGTTATAATCTGTAGAGTGTCATTATTGAATACAAAACGGCATTTTTTGAGAGTAGTGGAGATGCCGATGTTGACGGCCTCAATATTGGTAATATACGCATCCCAGTCAAACTCTGTCTTTTTAGCATCCGGCTTTGATGGTTCTGTTGGTTTTGCCGGCTTTGGTTCTTTTCTGTCTTCTGTTTCTGGAGTAGCTTGTTGTACCGTCTTAGTGATTGTAGGTGTAGTTTGGGCAGTTTGAGTGGCTACGGGCGCAGCTTTCGTTGGTTTTGGTGCGGCAAAGGTTCTGGTGTCCGCCTGTGTAGAAGAATAACCTAAAAAGGCGAGGAGGATTTTTGCCTCGGCGAAGGGACTTTTTACTTCTGGGAGTTTGGCTAGAAGCGGTAGAAGTTCTGGTTTTGGATTTTCAATAATCCTGGCAATGATATTTTCGGCGACGATTTCAGGTTTTGTGCCAGTACTTAGAATGGTTTTTAGGAGGTGAGTAATAGTTGCCTGATCTTGTTCTTCGTAAGCTTTTAGTAGGTTCAGACAGTTGGTCTCTTCTGGCAGGCCAAGGGCTGATTCGACCATTTCTTTAGAAATGACAGATTTATCGTCACTAGACAGCGTAGATATTTGGTCTAGCAAGGAAATGGAGTCACGAAAACTACCACCTCC
>JAFRAU010000050.1 GCA_017405245.1 Candidatus Saccharimonadota bacterium | reverse complement strand
TGTCATATAGAGATTGTATCCTGATGGGTTAGACGTAGCTACGTCTATAATACTAGTGTCTTTATTGAAGCTTCCTGTTGGAGTAGGAGTTAGTTCTAAGTCTAGACTAGAAATAGCATTAGTAGCAGTGCTGTCTAGGGTTCTTACTGCTAACCCTTCCGTGAGATTTACCGTGATGATAGAGCTGCTACCAGAAACTTGGGTGTCGGCAAAAGCGTTCCCTGTTCCCGCCCTGAGGCTATCAATCATTATCATTCCACCCAGAGCAAAGGAGGCAATAATGCCACAAAGAAAAAGTAATTGTTGCGCTTTTCTACCAGGTCGCAGCATCCGCCACGCTCCCGTCCTCTTGCGTTTAGAGATTAAAGATAGCTTGTTTGTGCTTGGCATTATTACCTCCTTTGCTCTGGCCAAATAATTAGCACCTCTTATGGGTGCTTGCATCTTATCTCTCTAAATAAAAGCGGCACCCGTCGTGAGGTGCGTTACGCCTAAAAGAGCCTAGTTTTGTGTGACAATGAATAAACTAATAGCTCACTGACTAAGTGCCGCTATGTCAACTCATTGCCATATATAAAAATACCCTAATATAATACTTTGGGATACATACGACTTAACTCATATCATATATATCCAAAAACAGACGTAACGCAACTCTATTATACCAAGCATTTTCATAAAAAGGAAGTGCTTTTTCGCATTTCTTTATTCATTTTTAATTTTGCTCATTTTGTTTATTTTTCGCATTTCTTTTTCGCGTTTTTACATTTTTTACATTCTGAGTTTCGTTTTTTGCTAATCAGAATCAGCACTACTTTTCCGCCAGAAACCTTTTCAAAAGAAACGTTAGAAAATAAGGAAACGTATAGACATTATTCTCATGTCCAATGTTCTGTCCAGAAAGTTTTATTCCATATTTTATGTCACTATATCTGTCTTCCTCTATCAGCTTCCTAAGAGACGTAGAGTTTCCCTTATTTGCTTTTACTTCCACCGGAATTAAACTTTTTTTATCTCTTACAAAAAAGTCCATTTCTATCGAACTCTTTTCGTCCTTATAGAAAAACAAACCATACCCCTCCTTCACTAGCTCATCTGCCACCACGTTCTCATAAATTGCCCCCTTATACGTATTAAAATTCCGATTCTCTCTTAGGTCTGCCTGAGCTTCCTCGTCTAGGCTTCCAATTAAAAGTCCCGTATCCCCAAAATACAGTTTATAATTATCCGGATTGTAATTCCCTTTCAGTGGCAATTTCACATCCTCCATTAGATAACACACGTTGACAATTCCAGCATCTTTCAGCCAATCCACTACTCCTACATATTCCCTATTTCTCGCATTTTTCTCTATTTTAGATATCCGGAATTTCTTGTTCTCACTTCCCAAAAACACCGGGATTTTCCGATATACGTTCAGAATTTTTGCATGGTCTAACCCGGCAGCGTATTTAGTAATGTCTTCCTCGTAGTCTAAAAGTATCTGTCTCTGTTTATCGAGTGACCCCTCATAGCTTTTCTTCGTTACAAAATCATAGACAATTGCCGGCATCCCCCCTACCACCATATATTCCCTAAAATTCTCTATCATCGTGTTAAGCTCTACCTCGGAAAACGGCTTCACTTTTATCATGTGCTCAAACAGCTCATCTATCTGAGTCTCGTTATAGCCCTTTGCCCACAGAAACTCCTCAAAATCTAGCGATTTCATCTCAAAGTCCATTTTATTGCCAACGCTATTAGACTCAATTTCTTGGTAATTTATCCCCATCAGCGAGCCAGAGCAAATCACGTCAAATCGCCCATCTTCCCTAAAAGCTTTCAGCGCGGTCACACAGTTAGGATACGCTTGTAACTCGTCAAAGAAAATCAGAGTCTCCTGTGGTGCAAAAGTAAGTGCCGGATTTATCAAAGAGATATTTTTTATTATCTTTTCAACCTCAAACCCATCATCAAAAATTCCTTGATACTGCGTCTGTAAAGCAAAATTTATTTCCACTATGTTCTTATAGTTATTTTTTGCGAAATGTCGTATCGCTTCCGTCTTGCCAACCTGCCTTGCCCCTTTTACTATTAGCGGCATTTTGTCTGGATTTTGCTTCCACTTCACTAAATAATCGTCAATTTTTCGTCTTAATCTATCCATTTTATCCTTTCTTGCACTTTCTTGCTCTATCTTGCCCTATCCCGCTCTTTTTACCTTTTTCACTCTTCCTACCCCTTATTTTACACAAAATTCTGGCATTTTGCAAGCTTATTTTCACAAAATTCGGGCATTTTTTAGGCATTTTTTCACAAAAATCAGGCATTTTTTAGACTTATTTTCACATTTTTCCAACTATTTTCGCCTCATTTTTCACATTTTCCCTAATTCCACTTCTACTTTTTCGTCTTTTCTTAGATTTACCCATTTTCTCGCCAGCCAGCATCCCCAGCCACCTTTACCTGTTTCAGAACTTTATAACGTTTTCAAAACGTTATAACCTTTTCCAAACGTTACAACGTTCTAGAACGCGCCACAGCCTTTTACGCCCCCGCCAGCTGGTCAAATTCTTCCATTGAGGATATCAACACCTCACGCGGTTTATTTCCATTAGCCTCACCAATTACTCCTATCTGTTCTAGCCAAATTGCCAGCCCAGATACAAATCCATGCCCCTTCCCCAGATAAGTCTGCAACATCGCTGTCGAGAACTTGCCTTTTTGTAAAGTAATCTCCACTGCTTTTCTCACAATCGGATCATTCGGGTCGTATTTTCGCCCCAAATCGCCTATCGCTCCGCCATCTGTCGGACCCAGACCCTTTATCTGTACCGCCTGAGAAATCACTTCGTCATTATATTCTGGTGGCCGCTGTTCACGCAAGAAGTCCGTCAGATTATTAATATCTTCATCGCTCGTCCAAGCCCCCTGTATTCGTCGTGGCTTCCCCATCATCGCCGTAGTTAGCATCAGCATATCACCCTTACCAAGCAACTTCTCTGCACCGCCCATATCTAGCATGATTCGTGAATCCATCTGACTCCCCACCGCAAACGCAATTCTCGACGGAATATTCGCCTTAATCAGACCAGTAATCACCTTCACTTCTGGCCTCTGTGTTGCTAGTACCAGGTGTATACCCGCAGCACGCCCCTTCTGCGCAATTCTCACTATCAGCATTTCTAGGTCTTTCCCTGCCATCATCATCAGGTCCGCCATCTCGTCAATCACTATCACAATATAAGGCATCTTTCCACCATCATGCTTCTGCTCGTGCCCATCTTCATCCGGCACTGTCACCTTACTGCCCTTCTTCGCCATCTTTTTATTGTAGTCCTGAATATTCTTCACCTTCTCCTCGGCCATTAAGGTATACCTTCTCTCCATCTCGTTCACCGACCACTTCATCGCCGAAAGCGCCTTATCTACGCTATTGATAATCGGCGTAAGTAGGTGTGGAATATCATTATATTGCACCATTTCCACCTGTTTTGGATCAACGATAATCAGTTTCATATCGCTTGGCGCATTTCTATATAGCAGCGAAGAAATTAAAGTATTTGTCATCACTGACTTACCAGAACCAGTCGTACCTGCAATTAAGAGATGTCTCATGTCCGCGAGGTCCGCCACCACACTCTTACCAGAGATGTCCTTCCCCACCGCAAACGTCAGTGGTCCATCTGCTGTCTTCCACTCGTCGCTTTCTAGTATGCCTCGAAGCCTTACATCCGCAGATTTCACATTAGGAATCTCTACGCCCACCGACCTCGTCCCCGGAATCGGTGCTTCAATACGAATCTTGTCCACCGCAAGATTTAGTGCTAGCTCCTTATCTCTCGCCAAAATCTTTGAAAGATTTACCCCAGAAGGCGGCTTCATTGTATATTGTGTCACCCTCGGACCAACATTTGCCCCTTCCATCTCCACATCAATCCCAAATTCTGCCAGTGTCGATTTAATAATAAATGCATTCTGCTGATGATTCCCCGGATCCGCTGGTGACTGCTTCTTCTCTAAGAGATCTAGGCTTGGCATCTTCCAATCCGGATCAGACACTGATACTAGCGCCTTCTCCTCTACTGGCTTCGCCTGAGCGGTAGTCTTCGGATTATTAACTTTTAGTTTGCCCATACTTCTAGCACTTTCTTCTACCGTTGCCACCCCAGAGTTTACCTTAATCTCTATATCCCCACTCGCCGCCGCTTTCTCCGCCGCCCTAGCTATCTTAGCATTCTCACCATCTTCCTTTTTGTTCGGCCTGAACAAATTTATTATTCCTTTGAACACCGCCTTCGGTGATATTTGTAGAATAAACAGCGCTGTAATAAATATCAAAACGACATAAATAAACACCACTACCCCTGGTTCCAGTATCTGTGTCGCCATCATATTTAAGCCTTTACCTAAAAGTCCTCCGGTAGATTCTTCCTCACCGATTGTCGGAATTCCAGTCACGCCAGCCGCCCAGACCACCATCAGTATTGATGCTATCCACATCGCTATCGGAAGCCTATTATCTTCACTCCTAAATATTCTAACCGCAAGATACACTAAAAGTACCGGCACTAGATATCTAGCATAACCAATAATAAAGTCAAAGAACGAGTCTACTTTTTCAAGTAGCGCTCCACCGCTCCCAAACCACGTCATCACCAGAAATACTGCTAGCGCTATCATCAGCACCGCAATCACCTGGCGCCAAAAACCACCCGGCAGTTCATGCTCCGGCGCCGCATCCCTCATGTTTCTAGCTGGTTTTCTTGCCTTCCTTTTTGCCATTTTTCCTAAATAAATCTTTCGTTTATAACATTATACCACAGATTTTCTTTGAAAATTTGCAAAATAACATACGGATAGGACAAGACAGGATAGTAATTTCTGTATCATAAAGAGATTTCTCTGCGAATTTATAAAATGGCAATACTTTACGAGCACCGTTTAGTCGGGCACAGTAAAGATTGCCATTTTATAAATTCCAGCCAGAAATCGACTGATACAGAAATTGCTATCCTGCCTTGTTCTTATGCGATGTATTGTTATTGCTCCACACCCTTCATCGTCAGACTGAGCTTCCCCTTATCATCAATCGCCACGAGCTTCACTCTTACTTTCTGTCCTCTCTGTAAAGCTTGGCTCACTTTCTTCACCTTACCATCACCAATCTGGGAAATATGGAGCATTCCATCAATCCCCGGCATAATATTCACAAAAGCCCCAAAATCCTTAATGGTTACTACTTTTCCATCATAGATTTTACCTACTTCTGGATCATCCGTCAGACTATGCACCCAATCTACCGCTTTCTGAATCGACTCAGCATTATTCCCAGCAATCGTCACTAGTCCATCTTCGGAAATGTCCACGCTCGCTCCTGTTTCAGAAGTAATCTTATTGATAGTTTCTCCGCCTTTGCCAATCACCGTACCAATCTTATTAGGAGAAATCTGAATCTTTTCAATCTGTGGTGCACCCGCAGCAATCTTATCTCTTGGCCCAGGAAGTACCGAAAGCATGTGATCTAGGATAAACATTCTTCCCTCATGGCTCTGAGCAATCGCCTTTTCCAGAATTTCTACCGGTAAGCCATGTACCTTCATGTCCATTTGTAACGCTGTAATACCCTCAGTTGTACCAGTCACCTTAAAGTCCATATCTCCCGCAAAATCCTCTGCGTCCATCAAATCTGTTAGTACGTATGCCTTATCAACATCCGCTGCGGTAATTTCTGTCCCCTTTGGCACATCTACCATCAAGCCCATCGCCACACCTGATACTGGACGTTTTAGAGGTACACCTGCATCCATCAGTGCTAAACAAGACGAACAAGTCGCCGCCATCGAGGTAGAACCATTTTGTGACATAATCTCTGTCACACTTCTAATCGCGTATGGAAAATCTTCTACCGCTGGCAGCATCGGTGCAAGCGCCCTTTCTGCCAAATAACCATGCCCCACTTCTCTACGTCCCGGAGAACCAATCCTACCAATTTCTCCCACCGTAAATGGCGCCGCATTATAATGATGAATATACCTTCTGATTCCATCTGTTACTTCCATCGTATCAATCACTTGCGCAAAACTCATTGGCGCCAAAGTGACAATATTAAGAGCCTGTGTCAAACCCCTAGTAAACAGAGCCGACCCGTGCACTCTCGGCAACACTCCTACCTGAGAACTCAGCGGTCTCACCTCTGTTAGTTTCCTACCATCTGGACGTTCACCATCTTCGATAATTCCTCTCCTTACTGCTGCGTGCACCGCCAGTTCAAAAGCCTCTGCATATTCCTTAGCATACTCCTCATCATACCAGCTTCTTATTTCCGCCTTCTCGTCCTCGTCATCACTCGTAAGCATCCCCATAAGCTCTTTTTTAGTCTCAGCATCTAGGTTGTGCTTCTTAGTATTATCCTCTACTCTTTCTTTCCATAGAGTCTCCGCCATTTCTGCATGCATTTCTTCTAATAGTTCGTCACAAATCTTCTGACGTTCTAGGACATTACCGCGAATCTTACTTCCCTTCTCACCAAAATGATCAAGCGTCCATTTATCTACTCTTTCCTGCACGCTTTCCTTTGGCAAAACCAGCTCATATGGCAATTCTTCCGGCGCCACTGCCTCGCGCAACTTCTCTTGAAGCTCCAAAGCCGGCTTACAGTTCTCTGTTGCCCACTTCATCGCCTCAATGATTACTTCTTCCGGTACTTCATTCGCACCAGCCTCCACCATCATCACCTTACCATTTCTCACTGCCACCACCAGGTCTAGGTCGGAAGCTTCTCTCTCCTCTGCTGACAAGAATGCCTTAAATTCCAGCTCTCCCTTATCATTCTTTACTCGTCCAATTCTTAGCCCAGCAACCGGCCCATCAAACGGCACCCCTGCACAGTGCAAAGCCGCACTTGCTGCCACCATACCAATCACATCTGGACGAAACCCTGCATCCATTGACAATACTGTCGCCACCACCTGTATTTCCTGCCTATATCCCTTAGGAAATAGTGGGCGAATCGGCCTATCAATCAGACGCCCAACTAAAATAGCGTTATCAGATGGCTTCCCCTCGCGTTTAATAAACTTGCTTCCGCTCATCTTACCAGCGGCATAAAATTTTTCTTCATATTCAATCGATAATGGGAAGAAATCTTGCTCTACTGGATCCTTTGACACCACCACGCTCCCTAGTATCGTCGTATCTCCATATTGTACCAACACAGAAGATGTCGTCCTAAATCCCACTCTGTTCACTTCCAGCGTCAGCTCTCTCCCGCACCACTCGGTAGATAGTCTAATTAGCTTCTTGCCACTAGGGTTAATAATATCCATAGAAAAATACCTTTCCGGGAAAACATCAGATATTTGTCATCTATTTTTTGACACTAAATAACAAGTATCTGCCGTCTTCCCTATTAATTTTTAACTACCCCTATTATAGCATAATTCACCCCGCCATAAAACCCTTGACTTTTTAGCGTAAGTGTGATAAAATCAATATTGGAACAGGTTGCTGGGCCTTGTGTTTTGGTTGTAAGATATAGTACGAAATCCTAATACACTCTGAACTCATGGCGCGATAAGAAGGCCTACACCCCAAGGCACACGCCCAGCCACCATAACTAGTTAGTACATTTCCAAGGAGGAAAATGCAGTATGTCGGAAATACCAGAGGAGTTTTTGGAGCTTTTGCCCAAAGACTTCGAAAAAAATTTGGTAACACCGGAAGTAAAAACTTTCTACCTCGACCGAGAGGCAGAGGTCGGTGTCATCGAAATTGTCGGCGACGTTAGCCATTTTAATCGCGTCGACAACCCAATCGTAGAAGTATTCAGAACGGTAGAGCAGCATGTAAGAAAGGGGGATACAAAAGCTCTCACGTTCACCGCTGGTTGCCCGCATTATGATTCGGCAACCAACCTGACAATATGCCGTTTTTATCCGAACAACGTAAAGAAATGGAACGCACGTCGGCTCGCTATTAAGACTGAGCAGATTCTCTTGCACAGAATCGGCCCACTTCTTAAAAAGCTGCTACGCGCCTATTTCGCGGCGGAAGAAAACAGCTTCAAAGAATACCAAATTTATCTTTCCTTACTCGCCACTACTGGTGACAATAAGGACAAGATAGATTGGCTCCGCGATGCTTGTAATAATAGTATCAAGGAGTTTATCATGGCACAGGGCTACGAGCTTCCGGCTCGACGCCTTGTATTATCTGATACAAGGAACTTCGACAACGTCGCCACCAAAGCCAACTATAATATGTCTTTCATCAGCGACGCCGAAAAGCAGGAAGTCGATATATTAAGAAAGCTTCTTGCTTACTAATTGACACCACCGCCTAGACCCATACGCGGTTAGGTGTTCCTCCATTTTAAAATCCCCGCTAGTATCACCAGCGGGGATTTTTCTTATTACCGAGTCTCAGTTGCAGAAACTATAAGACCAAGTAGCAGTTTTTATAGGCAAGATATGCTATCAGCTGCCGTAAGTAATAGCGCTGTGCAGATTAGTATTTTCTCCGAACGACACGCGCCTATCTGGCGAGTAAGCGAGGAAAAATGCTAAGATGTACTGTACTATTACTTACGGAGACCGAGCTTCGCGACTGTTTTCTTGTAAGTCTCAAAGTCAGTCTTTTCAAGGTACTTTAAGAGCTTCTTACGCTTGCCGACCATCTGCATCAGTCCTCGGCGCGCCATAAAGTCGTGCTTATTTTCCTTGACGTGCTCAGTCACTTCCAAAATGCGCTCTGTCAAAATTGCCACCTGCACCTCTGGTGAGCCGACATCTTTCTTAGAGCGAGCCATCTTAGAAATAGCCTCTGCCTTTTTCTCTTTTGTTATCATAAAACCAATTATATCACACCTTAAAAATTCCCGCAAGGTGTTATAATATACCTATGCTGTTCTATGAGGTTATCCCTATACGCATGTTTCACGAAGGTGCAACCACCCTTACCTATTCTTCAACCAGCCCACTTAAACCTGGTCACATTGTCGAAGTCCCCTTTGGCCGCTCCAAAACTTATGGTATCGTTACGAGAGAAGTAAAAACCGTCAATTTCAAAACCAAACCCATTACTAGGACTCTCTATGACACCCCTCTTCCATCTCATATCTTAAAATCAATTTATTGGCTGTCGGATTATTATCTTTCCCCTCTCCCCCTTGTCGCTAAATTGTTTCTTCCCCAAGGCCTCGGCAAAAATCGTCGTAAAAAACCTCCCACTTCTCCCAAAAATAGCTTAAAGTCCCCCACTATCCCCCTAAATTCCGCTCAAAAGTCTGCTCTTTCTTCACTTCAAAACATCTCTACCCCCACCAAGCTTCTCTTTGGTATCACCGGCAGTGGCAAAACCAACATCTACCTCTCTCTCACCTACGAAGCCCTTAAAAATAACAAGTCCGTCATCCTCTTAGTTCCAGAAATCGCCCTCACCTCCCAACTGGTTAAAATTTTTGAACAGACTTTCAAAAATTTTGTCTATCTTATTCATTCTCGTCAGACCGAAGCTACTCGCCATCAAATCTGGGAAGAAATATTAAAGGAAGAAACCGCAAGAATTATTATTGGTCCTCGTTCCGCCCTACTTTCTCCCATTAAAAATCTCGGTCTTATTATCATCGATGAAGCCCACGAGTCTACCTACTATCAAGAAAACCCGCCCAAGTACTCTGCTCTCCGTCTTGCTAGCTTCATGGCTAGCACCACTAAAAGTACCTGCCTTTATGGCACCGCCACCCCTCTTATCTCCGATTACTATTTGGCCAGTTCCAAAAAGTCATTAGTCACACTAAATAAAAAAGCCAAATCTTCCGCCGTTGCCCCTACTACTAGCATCATTAACCTCCGCGACCAGACTAAATTCACCAGAAACCGTTATTTTTCTAACGCTCTTTTAGATGCTTTAGCTCGCAATATGGAAAAAGGCTTCCAGAGTCTCATTTTCCATAATCGTCGCGGCTCTGCCCCACTAACTATTTGCGAATCCTGTGGCTGGCAAGCTCTCTGTCCTAGCTGTTTTTTACCCCTCACGCTTCACTCTGATAGTTATCACCTTGTCTGTCACACTTGCGGATATCAGGTCAAAGTACCATCTAGCTGCCCTGATTGCGGCAATCCTAGCATCATTCACAAGGGATTTGGTACAAAGCTATTAGAGACAGAACTAAAAAAACTATTCAAAGGAGCCCGTATTGCTCGTTTTGATGCAGACAACTTAAAATCCGAGACTCTCGATGCTAATTTTGACGCCGTCAAAAATGGCGACTATGACATCATTATTGGCACCCAAACCATTGCCAAAGGCTTAGATCTTCCCCGTCTTGCCACTGTTGGCATTGTTCAGGCTGATGCCGGTCTTTCTCTTCCAGATTTCTCCGCCGAAGAAAAAACTTTCCATTTGCTCACTCAGGTTATTGGTCGTGTCGGACGCGGGCATATTGATGTCGCCGAGGTTTTTGTACAGACCTACCAACCAGATAGTCCAGTCATTCTTGCTGGTATCAAGTCCGACTACGAGGCTTTTTATCATTACGCCATGGATCGTAGAAAATCTGGCCATTTTCCACCCTTCTACTATCTAGCAAAACTTACCATTACTTATAAGACAGAAGCAGTCACCATCAAGCATATTACATCTCTCTACAAAAAGCTTGCACGCGAATATTCACTCCTCGTTTCTAAACCCACTCCGGCCTTCCATGAGCATAATCAAAATGGCTACACCTGGCAAATCATTATCAGAAGTACTTCTAGAAAGCATCTTTTGGACACTATTTCTTCTCTTGAATCAACTGCCGGTCTTCATTTTACCATTGACCCGCCATCATTACTCTAAACGGCTTCTTCTCTCTGTAAGCTACTCTCCCCCGGCTTCTCACATCTCTTCTTTGTCTCATACCTAAACTTTTTTCTACTCTTTTTGCCGTTTCTATTCTCATGTCAATTATTTCAGCTCGCCAATCTATGATTTGCTTAACCTTATCTATCTCTGCCAATATTTCCGTCGAATGTATAATTATCTTCGCTGCGGATTGACTTATTGTCTCTTGTTGCACTCTTCTGATAGCCTCACTGTCGCCACTAGCCGCCTTTCTCCATTCTTCAAAATCAAGTTCCACAATCTCACACTCCTGCATCTTAGCTTTCTCCGTCTGATATTCTTCCGATCTTCTTATTTCCCCAGACGTAACAATCATTACACGCTCTTCATTCCCCGCTAATCTGCAAAATCCATCAT
This sequence comes from Candidatus Saccharimonadota bacterium, assembly GCA_017405245.1. Classification (GTDB taxonomy): domain Bacteria; phylum Patescibacteriota; class Saccharimonadia; order Saccharimonadales; family Saccharimonadaceae; genus Nanosyncoccus. The sequence goes on along the minus strand of JAFRAU010000050.1, from coordinate 6,293 downwards.
CAAAATTCACAAAATCAATCTCTGGCAATCTACACGCTAGTGTCCTCTCTACTCCCCGAGTTAAATATCCGCCCATCAAAACCGCTACTCCTACCGTTCTCTTATATGGCCTTATCGCGTTCATCAATGTATCCGCCACCTCTCCCTCAGTCATTTTCTCGCACTCTATCGATATTGGTATAGTCTCTACCGGTAGCTCCTGCTCAATATATTCGCCCACTACTTTTGCACCTTTTCCTCCGTCCACTATTAGAACCGTAATCAACTTCCTCTCCGTCTATTTTTATTATGTCAGATTGTTCATCCTACATTTTGCCAGCTATCTAGCTTATGCAAACTTACTTTGTATATAAGACGCATTTCTACTAAAAATATGTTATAATATATCTCATGGAAATAATTACTACCCCAGATGCTAGATTGCGCCAAAAGTCGACTAAGGTTAGCGTTATTGATGATGACATACATAAAATCATAAGGCGCATGGTTGATAATTCTTTGGAATGGGAAAATAACCACCCACACGAGCTTTCCGCTGCTATGGCCGCCCCTCAGCTTGGTATTAACCGTCGTGTTATCGTTGTGCGTGATGATTTAGAAGACAAGAATAATAACCATTTCACCGCCCTCATTAATCCCGAAGTCATAAAAACAGAAGGTAAGATTATCAAAGACTACGAAGGCTGTCTTTCAGTCCCAGAAATCTATGGTCTAGTTCCTCGTCCAGAAAAAGCCAAAATCAAAGCCACCCTAGAAAATGGTAGTGAGGTTCGCCTCAAAGTCTCTGATTTTCTCGCTCGTACACTTCTTCATGAGATTGACCATCTAAACGGCATCCTCTTTATCGATCACATCAAAGACCAGACCGATGCGTTCTATAAGCTAGATGACAAAGGTGACTTAAAACCACTTGATTACGATCAATTTATCAAAGACAATACGGAGCTGTGGGGTAATGACTAAAAAAGACATTATTTTCTTTGGTAATGGCCCACTCGCTGATTATTCCCTAGAAATCCTTGCAAAATCCTGCAACATTATTTTTCATGCCAAAAAGAAAGAGGACTTAGAAACCGTCAAAGCTATTAAACAGAAAAACCCTTCCGCACACGGCATCTTAGCCTCGTTTGGTGTCATTATAAAATCAGACATTTTAGACTTATTTGAGGACGAGGGTATTTTAAACATCCACCCCAGTCTCCTGCCAGAATTTCGCGGCCCCAGCCCCATTGAGACAGCTATTTTGCGTGGCGACAATAAGTTCCATGTCTCTGTCATGAAATTAGTTAAAGCTATGGATGCCGGACCAATTTACTATCAAGCCAGCACCCCTGCTTTAATTGACTCTACTCATGCTTCCCCAGAAGATAAAGTTACTATTTACCGTACTCTCGCACACCTTGCCGCTTCCTGGATAGTCGAACGCTTAGGTAGTCTCAGCCAGCCTCAGCCTCAATCAGTAAAAAATGTCACTTTTTGTCAAAAATTAGATAAGTCCATGTCCCCCCTTCTCCCAGAAGAAAAATCTGCTACCACTTTAATGCTAGAAATCCGTGCTTTTTCTGGGTTCCCAAAAAGTACTCTTACTATTAATGGCCACTCATGCATTATTCTTTCCGCCTCCGTAATTAGAAAAGATTATGTTCCCACCCCTAAGGACTATGTCATTTCAAGTGCTAAATCTTCTTCTGCCTTTCCTACCCCAATCAAACCATCCTCGTTACTATTGGAGTGTCACGATGGCTCGTTCCTCTCTATCACCGAGCTCCAACCAGCTGGCAAAAAACCCATGGATGCCAAATCATTTATCAACGGCTATCTCAAATAAAATTTCCAGATTACTCTGGGTAGACTTTTCAAAATTTCTATTGTATTTTCTTCCATTTTCGCTTATACTTACATTATGAAGTTTGACGAAAATTTTCTTACGGAGGTGGGCTTGTCAAACCTTCCTACCGATCGAAAACAAATTTTTCTCGCTGAAATGCAAGAGGAATTAGAGACTCGCGTTGGCGAGAAAATGAGCAAAAACATGACTGATGCCCAGATTGAAGAATTTGAAGGCATCATGAATAATGACCAGCAAGTCATCAGAAAGGTCGTTGCTAGCCTCGGAACAGATTTTCGCACCGATCCAATTTATCAGAAACTCCTAACCCGCCATGGTGTCACCGAAGGTACCTGGGATATTATTAGCGAATATCTCTCTATTAAATGGATTCAGAAAAATCGCCCAGATTATCATGAAATCGTCAAAGCTACGATAGACGAGCTAAAATCAGAAATCAAAACAAGAAGCACAGAAATCCTCTCTGCTCAGGCTAACTAAACCACTCGCTCCCACCTTCTGCCAAATCCACGCTCCTAGTTTTTATCAAAACTAGGAGTTAGCTATTTATTACAAAGTTCTTCTCTTTTGTTCTCTTGTAAAGAATTTTAATCTGTCGGAAATCGCAAGGTTAATTTTATGATCAGTTTTTAGCGCTAGCCCACCTACTTCTCCGGCAACTAGCTCATTCACATCAATTCTTTCCTTTTGTACTGACTCTACTTCCACTTCGCCTAGTTCCTCTTTACCACGCACCACTTTTGCCAACATTTTTGCCGCCACCTTGCCCCTAAGCATCTCTCCGCCGGCAATAATTGAGGTCTTTTCCGTCCTAAACACACCTTCCACTTTCATTTCACCCATCTCTTCTTCTACAATCTCTGCATCAAGCAGCTCTTCCATCGAGTGTTTTGCATCATCAAGAAGTTCATAAATCACCCTAAAACACCTAATTGGTACATTATCCCTGGCCGCCATTTTGGCAATGTTAGTTGGTACCGTCACGTTAAACCCATAAATCACCGTATTTTCTCCGGTCGCCATATAAACATCATTCTCCGTCACATCACCCACCCCAGTAGCAACGATATTTAACGTAATTTCACCCTTTGTATCAATCATTTTAAGGCTATCCACTACTGAGGTCACCGACCCTAGCACATCACCTTTGATGAGCACGTTAAATACCTTGGAATTATCTGCCGTATTCATCATTCTCAGAAGATCAGTAGAGGTCACATTCGCCGAAGCCGACGCGTCCGCCAGAGAAGCTGCATTAAGCAGTGCCATTTTCCTTGCTGTTTTCTCGTCTTTCACCTCAACAAATCTATCACCAAAATCCGGTAACTCCTTAAATCCAGTAACCGTCACTGGCGTAGAAGGAGTCGCTTTCCCTTTTGGCCTACCCTTAAAATCTACCATTGTCCGAATCTTTGCATAGGTCGAACCAGCCACGATAAATTCACCAGTTTTTAGCTCTCCCCCAGTCACTAGCAAGTTCACTACACTACCCTTGCCTATCTCCATATGACTCTCAATTACTAAACCCTCAGCCGGAATCTCCACGTCAGCTTTCAATTCTTCCATATCCGCAATCAGAAGAATCATATCAAGTAGCTTATCAAGATTCTGATTCATTTTTGCAGAAATCGGCACCATAGTAATATCGCCACCCCATTCTTCTGGCTGCAAACCATGCTGAGCAAGGTCCGCCATCGTCCTTGGAACGTCTGCTCCCTCACGATCAATTTTATTAATTGCTACAATAATTTTTGCATTCGCTCCCTGCGCAAATTTTATCGCTTCCACAGTTTGTGGCTTCACGCCATCATCTGCCGCCACCACTATCACTACTATATCCGTCAGCATCGCGCCGTGCTGCCTAATCGCTGCAAAAGCCTCGTGTCCAGGCGTATCTAGAAAAGTAATTTTTCTACCATCATGTTCCAACTGGTATGCAGAAATATGTTGTGTAATTCCACCCGCTTCATCTTCCACTGTCTTTTTATTAAGTAAAGTATCTAGAAGCGTCGTCTTACCATGATCGACGTGCCCCATCACAGCCACCACTGGTGGCCTTAAAACTGCCTTATCAGAAAGTTCTCTGCGTTCATGAGAAATCTGCGTCGCCGAATTCTTCTTTTCTAATCTTACCCCAGTAATACCTAGTTCATCAATGATTATTGATGCCGTATCATAATCTAGACGCTGATTGATAGTTGCAACAATTCCCTCCTTAAAAAGCTGCCCTATTAGGGTTGTTACAGTTAGACCCAGAGCATTAGCTAGTTCATCAACAGTAATCGACCCAGCAATCTGAATCACTTTCTCCTGAGAATTATTCTCTTTTCCCACGGCCAATACTCCTTTCTGCCCCTATTGCCCTTACAATTTTACTTCTAGCTGTATATTTCCATTACGCTAATACAATACTAGTCACGTCACCAAAATATACACCAAATACTAAAATCTATTTTATCACACTTCTTAATTTTTGTGTACCCCCAGATAAGTATCTTCCCAAATATAGTAAGATATGTTATAATACTTGCATGGATGTCGTGAGTAATGGAACAAAACGTGTTTTAATAAGTTTTCGGTTGATATTTATCGCCGCCATTATTCTCGTCTTTGCTGTGGCCACTTCAATCAAGAAGCCATCTCGCGGCCGCCTCTCCACCCCAGGATTAGGAACTATCGCCTATCTAGCTGATTTTGTTCCAACCCCAGAAGAAGATAAAGCTTCCAAAAATTCTGTTGCAAGCGATCACTCTGACGATCCTGACGTTCCTATTACTTCTTCCCCAGAAACCCCCAAGGAAGATAACAAAGATGGCAATGAGACCTCAGAGAGCCCAGCAACTTCACCTTCTACCAAGGAAGACTCAAATACTGCTAATAATACTACTCGTTCCGGCACTCATAAAAATACTTCTCAGAGTGATATCTCTACTGCCAAAAATGCGTCTAAGAATGCCATTTCCAATTCTTCATCCTCATATTCTAACGAAATTTACGTTGATGACCGCGGAGAAAATATTGACAACCCCGTCGTTTTCCCTATTCCATATCAGGAATCCGATCCAGTAACAGACGATAACGCTTCCGAGGAAGTAACAGATGACACGGGCGAAACCATTATAACTCCGCTCCCAAATGTTCCATCTAGCTCGCAGACTGAGTAATCATCATAAGACTCAGCAAAACGCCAACTAGTGTTTAAACGCTTTGGCAAAAAATCTAATCACTATTCGGACTATCCCACTGGGCACAGTACTGACATCTATCCGTCAGTTGCATCTCTCCATCTTCTAGTTGCCTTCCACAGTTAACACAAAAGTTTGCCATCTTTACTCCTTAATTCTACCTTTATTATAACAAACCGTTTCAAAAAAATAACAATCCAGAAGTCGATAATTCGGGGTTAAGTTCAGGATATCAATTCAAGGCTTAAAATTCAGGGCTAAATATTGCAAATCAAAACAATTATGCTATACTAAAAACAATATAAAAGAAGAAGATTTATGAAAGATTTTTTTAGATCAAGAGTTGGCAAATCAGTTGCAACCGGATTAAGTGTTATTATTGTTTGAGCTATTTGCACCCCAATATTTGACATTCTCTTCCATGGTGGAATTAATTGGGATACCTACAAGTACGTATTTGAGCCAATCGTCATTGGCATTCTTGTTGGCATTTTCGAATACTTTTTACCCGCACCACGAAACAAAAACAAATAGTAAACATATAGTTTCTCCGCCACCTCTTTCGGAAGATGTGGAGATATGATAAAACAAGGAGAATCTATGGAAAATGGACAGAATAAACACGAACTTCTGGAGGCCTGGTTCCCAGTTAAGGAACGAAAGCACAATACCATAGCCGAGAAAATTCCAAGAATAACCGAAGGTGAAGTTTGGTGGGTAGCAGTTAGTGAAAATGTTGGCGTAGAAATTAATGGTAAAAGCGAGTATTTTTCTCGCCCAGTGCTAGTATTTAAGAAGTTAAGTCATCTCGGTTTTATGAGTATCCCACTATCCACTCAGGAACACGGTGGCTCCTGGTATGTAAACTTCAGATTTCAGGGTAAAGAAGTCTATGCCGCACTTTCTCAAGCAAAAACTTTCAGCACTGCCAGACTTTATACTCGTTTAGGTCAAGTTGCAGAAGACGATATGGAGAAAGTAAGGAGTGGCTTCCGTAATCTATACTTAGGTGAATAAAAAATTTCCCCTAGCCTTTTGGACTAGGGTGCGGGAAATCCCCGAATATACTTACATTATATCAAACAATGTCAAAAAATGCAAATTCAATTTAAGTATAGTTATTAACCTCCCAAACATCTTGGACACTTTTCTATTACAATAAGAAAGGATGTTAAGAATGAGAAATAGAGTTATGCAGGACAAGCAAAGGCGTATTTATGGCGCCAGAATTAGATTGGGATGGTTTATGGAAGCAAAGA
>JAFRAU010000049.1 GCA_017405245.1 Candidatus Saccharimonadota bacterium | reverse complement strand
TCTTTGCTTCCATAAACCATCCCAATCTAATTCTGGCGCCATAAATACGCCTTTGCTTGTCCTGCATAACTCTATTTCTCATTCTTAACATCCTTTCTTATTGTAATAGAAAAGTGTCCAAGATGTTTGGGAGGTTAATAAGAAGCAAGTAAAAACCCTTGATTTTTTTCATGATGTCATATATAATATATAACAGAACATGCGAATGTAGCTCAGTTGTTTAGAGCGCTTCCTTGCCAAGGAAGAGGTCGAGAGTTAGAGTCTCTTCATTCGCACCATTTTTATTTGCTATCTATTTCGACTAAACTTACTTCTGCCGCTTTGATGCGGTTTAGTTTTTGGAAAATTTCCGGAGCACAAAACTGTGCGCCAGTCATCCCGGCATTTATTACAATCATTGTCTCACCATCTTCTTCCCAGGCTCCGCGCACCTTTCTAGGAAATAGTGTTTTATTTGCTGAAATAATCCCACTATGTATCCCAAATTTTTCAAAAATCTCATCCATACCCCTTGGCACGATACCGCCATGGGTGTGCCCAAACGACAAAACGTCAAATTTTTTGCAAGCCTCAATCACTTTTGGCGTAATAAGTGGAGCGTGTGCCGCGAGCCAGTTTATTTTATCCGGAGTGGCCGCTGAAAAATCCATTTTTTCAATATACTTCTCAAACTCGCTCGGACGGTCTTTGTGGATTAGCTCACCACTTTTATTAGTATAAGTTGAACATTTTTCATCTTGGAAAGAACCAAAAATTCTAATATTAGGAAGCTCCGCCCACTCGTCTAATAATAGCTTTACACCGCACTTTTTGCAGAGAATCTTCCAGCGCGGAATTGCAAATTCTTTCATGATTTCCCGTTTTTTCGTTGGTGTGATAAAGTCATGCGAGCCCAACACAAGAAAAGTTGGTGCGGCCTTAGAGCAAAGTTTCATTTCTCGAAGAAGTTTTTTGAGTGAAGTTTCGCGAGAGAGCTCTGTGGGGCTATCTACTATGTCGCCCTGCATTACAATCACATCCGGGTGTATCTGAGAAATAGCATCCGCCAAGAATCCAAATTGTGTATCAGAAATAATTGGGCTAATATGCCAATCGCCAGTCAGCATTACCTTAGTCGGCTTAATATTCCTAGATAGGCCCACCTGATGTAATCTAATTTTGAGCGTAGTAGGCTCTTTTAAATTCATATGTTAAATTATATCACAAACTATGATATAATCATTGTAAGAATAACTATAAGGAGAAAAATAATGATTATCGCTATTGTAATTGGCTGTATCGTGCTTTTAGCTATCGCCTTTATCTGGGGTAGCTACAACGGGCTAGTCAAATTAAACGAGCGCGTAAACGAGGCTTGGTCGGACATTACAGTCCAGCTTAAACGCCGTTCTGACCTCATTCCTAATCTTGTAGAGACAGTTAAGGGATATGCCAAGCATGAAAAGGGCGCCATCGAAGCCGTCTCTGAGGCTCGCGCCAAGATGATGGGTGCTCGCACCGTTAAGGATACTGCTGAGGCAGACAAGTCCTTCATGGGTGCACTTTCTCGTATTATGGCCGTATCGGAGTCCTATCCAGAGCTCAAAGCGGATAAAAATTTCCAGAAACTTCAAGAGGAGCTATCCGATACAGAAGACAAAGTTCAGTCGGCCCGCCGTTTCTATAATGCCGGTGCAAAGGAACTTAATACTAAGATTAAGATGTTCCCAATTAATTTATTCAAAGGCTTCGGTTTCAAAACTCGCGAATATTACGACGTTGCTGAGAGTGAAAAAGCCAAGATTCAGGACGCTCCCGAAGTTAAGTTTTAAACATATTTCTGCTACTCGTAAGAATATCTAAGGTAAAATATGTATAAGCAAATTGCCGCCAATAAGAGAAACACCGTCTTTATCATGCTATTCTTTGTAGTATTGATAGGTGCTATTGGTGGCATTTTCGCTTATATTTTTAACGATTTATGGATAGAAATCTATATCCTAGTTATCGCTATTGTCTACGCGCTATTTCAGTATTTTGCCGCTAGCTCGTTAGCTGTTGCTATGACTGGCGCCAAAGAAATCAGTAAGAAAGACAATCCCAAGTTATATAATGCCGTAGAGAATTTATCTTTGACCGCTGGTCTTCCTATGCCAAAAGTTTATATTATTGATGACCCAGCACCCAATGCTTTCGCTACTGGAAGAGATCCTAAGCATGCTATCGTTGCTGCTACTACGGGCCTTCTCGACATCATGGACAAGAACGAGCTAGAAGCAGTAATAGCGCACGAAATTTCTCATGTTAAAAATTACGATATCCGGGTCTCTATGATTACTTTTGGTTTGGTCTGCCTGATAGGATTTATATCAGATATAGGTTTAAGGATGCTATGGTACAGAGATAAGGATGATGATAGAAGTCCGGTTGGCGCCATTATTATTTTAATTACTAGCATTTTTGCACCGATTGCAGCATCGCTAGCGCAATTAGCAGTGTCGCGCGAGCGTGAATATCTAGCAGATGCGTCGGCTGCTCATCTCACACGCTATCCAGAAGGCATGATTTCTGCACTTAAAAAGCTTGACACTCACGGTCGACCAATGCGCCGCCAAAATTCCGCTACGGAGGCGCTTTACATTAATGCTCCGCTCAAAAAGAATAGCATTTCAAATTTATTTAGCACTCATCCCCCTATTGAAAAACGCATTGAAAGGCTTGAAAATGCCAAAAAGTCGTTTTAAGTCTGCTTTTTATGCTTCCAAAGAGAAAGCAAAAGCTAAACAGTGGCAGAAAAAAGCTGGCAAAGTACGCCTGCATCAGTCTTTCAAGCGTTCTTACCGCGAAGATTATGAGCGTCCATTCGAAGCTCCTGGTCTTTTATCTCATGCTATTCGCTCATTCAAATTAGTTTTTACCAACTGGAAATTATTTATCCCTTTAATCATAATCATGGTTATCTTGAACATCACTCTTGTTGGACTAATGAATGAGGATACTTTTGTTCAGTTTCAGAAGTCGCTAGATGAAACGTCAAGTGACCTGAAAATGGGGAATATCGGCACTTTTACGCGGTCCGGCCTTCTCCTCATCTCCACTATCACCACTGGCGGTCTTTCACAAGGTATGACGGAGGTCCAACAGGTGTTTGCAGTGCTGCTATTTATTATTACTTGGCTAGTTACTATTTATTTGCTTCGTCATCGTTTGGCTGGTCACCAGGTCAAGTTAAGAGATGGTCTGTATAATGCATTAGCCCCATTTATATCCACCCTGCTTGTTGCGCTCGTGATTTTTATTGAAGCCATTCCTGCTATGATTGTCGTCATAACCTATTCCGCGGCCGTAAATACCGATTTTCTTTCCACGCCGTTTTATGCACTCATCTATTTTATCTTTGCTGCATTATTATTGCTACTTTCAATTTATCTGATTTCTAGCTCACTTATCGCATTGGTCGCAGTTTCCGCACCGGGCTTATACCCGTTAGTAGCGATTCGTACCGCCTCAGATTTGTTGGCTGGACGCAGGATTAAATTCATTATTCGCTTGCTTTATCTTGCTATCATTACTATTGTTATTTGGGTTATTATTATGTTGCCACTAATCGCCCTAGATCTCTGGCTGAAAAGTATGTTTAGCTGGCTTGCTGGCATCCCGTTTGTCTCCTTAGAACTTCTCATTATGACCTGTTTTACCGCTGTTTATGCTACCACCTATATTTATTTATACTACCGGAGGATGCTAGATTATGAAAATTAGCCACGACGAAGCCGCTGCTCGTATAATTAAACTTAGGGAACTAATTAACGATTATCGCTATCACTATCATGTTCTTGATGAATCTACTATGTCAGAGGCCGCCGCTGACAGTTTAAAACACGAACTCGCGCAGCTAGAAACGGCTTTTCCGGATTTAATTACGGAAGATAGCCCCACTCAAAGAGTTGCAGGCAGACCCCTAGATAAGTTTACTAAGGTTACTCATGAAAAACGCATGATTTCCTTAGCTGATGTTTTTTCTGAGGAAGAAATTAAAGATTGGCTTTCCAGAAATGAAAAATTGCTCACTAGAAAAGAAGTGGAAGATATAGAATTTTTTACCGATATTAAGATGGATGGCTTAGCTTGCGCCCTTCACTACGAGGACGGTAAGCTAAAAAAAGCTGTCACGCGAGGTGATGGGCTGGTCGGCGAGGACGTTACTATGAATGTTCGGACCATTGAAAATGTCCCACTAACATTAAGAGCAGGGGATAGCGTCGTAAGCACCACAGATACAACAGACCATATCCCAACTCATTTAGAAGCTCGTGGTGAAATTGTTATTTTCAAAAAAGATTTTGAGGAACTCAATCAGAAGCAGCAGGAAATGGGAGAAAAGCCTTTCGCTAATCCTCGCAATCTTGCCGCCGGCAGTATCCGTCAGCTAGATCCTAAAATTGCTGCTTCCAGGCCACTCAAATTTATTGCCTACGATTTGGTCGTTCCAGATAAGCCTACCCATAAGGAGGCATATCAATCTCTTAGAGAGTATGGTTTTCAGACTAGTGGCCAGGATCATACTTTCAAGAAAATCAGCGAGGTTTTTGAAGAGATTAAGCGCCTCGGTGAAACTCGTGGCGGCTTGCCATTTAATACTGATGGGATGGTTATCAAAATCAATAATCGCGCCATCTACGATAAACTTGGTATTGTCGGTAAAACTCCGCGTGCTGCGGTCGCCTTTAAATTTCCGGCCGAAGAAAGCACCACTAAGGTCAAAGACATTGTCATATCTATCGGTCGTACGGGAGCTGCTACCCCAGTCGCCATCTTAGACCCAGTCGTAGTTGCTGGTAGTACGGTAAAACATGCTTCATTACATAATGCTGATGAGATTGCACGCTTAGATGTCCGCATCGGTGACACGGTTATTATTTATAAAGCTGGCGATATTATCCCTCAAATTAAGGAAGTTCTAACTACTTTGCGTCCAGAAAGGACAAAGCCATTTAACTATGAACAGGCCTTAAAGGAGCAATATCCAGAGCTTCATTTTGTCCGTCCAGTCGGCGAAGTGGTCTACCGTGTAAAGGGGGAAGACTCCGATCTTATCTTGAAACGCTCGTTAGAATATTATGCTAGTAAGCCTGCTCTAAATATTGAAGGTCTAGGTGAGAAAAACGTTGTCGCACTTGTTGACAGTAAGCTCGTCAGTTCTATTGCGGATCTTTACCGCCTCAGGCCAGAAAAAGTCGCCAGCCTAGAACGTTTTGCTGACCTCTCTGCTAAAAATCTTGTTTCTGCTATTGAGGCTTCTAAGACTGCTCCACTACCTAAGTTTATTACTGCTCTTGGAATCCGCCACGTTGGCGCTCAGACTGCTATCTCTCTTGCAAACAAGTTCCATTCACTCGATAATCTCATAAACGCTACCGAGGAAGATTTACTAGAAATCCCAGATATTGGTAAGATTGTCGCAGAGTCCATACTAGCCTATTTTGCCGACGAAGATAACTTAGCTCTTCTTGCGGAGCTTAAATCACTAGGAGTTAGTCCGGTCTATGAGGATACATCGTCTTTGCCGCTGACTGGTAGTAGCTACATTATTTCTGGTACACTGTCAAAATATGGTCGAGAAGAAGCGGAAGACAAGCTAAGGAGCCTTGGAGCGGTTGTCACTAGCTCCGTCACAAAGACCACCTCGGCGCTTATTACGGGTGAGAAACCTGGTAAATCTAAACTTGAAAAAGCTAAGAAACTCAATATTCCTATTATGGACGAGGCGGCCTTCCTGACGCTTATCGGTGAAGATGACAGCTAAAATTATTAATCAAAAAAGCCTCCCGAAGGAGGCTAGGACTAGAATCTAGAAAATTCTCTTAATGCCTATGGTAGAATTTCCTTCTGCAATGCGTATCAGCTCGTTATACTTTGCAATTCTCTCTGACCTGGAAAGTGAGCCAGTTTTAATCTGTCCCGCCCCGAGTCCGACTGCGATATGCGCGATAGACGTATCTTCACTTTCTCCCGAACGATGAGAAATAATCGTATTGTAATTTGCCTTTTTCGCCATTAATACTGCATCAATCGTCTCCGAAAGAGACCCAATCTGATTTGGCTTAATCAAAATAGCGTTTCCGACTTTGTTTTCAATACCCTTTTTCAGAAGCTTAGTGTTAGTCACGAATAAATCATCACCTACTAGCTGGCATCTTTTACCTAATCTCTCGGTCATATCCTTCCAGCCATCCCAGTCGTTTTCAGCCAAGCCGTCTTCAATAGACACCACTGGATAATTATCTAAAATCCATGTATACCAATTAATCAAATCGTCAGAGCTCTTCCACTCGCCGGTAGTTTTTAGTTCGTAATGACCGCCATTATCTGGAACATAAAATTCCGAGGAGGCAATGTCCATCGCAATCGCTATGTCTTTTCCCAGCTCATAGCCAGCCTTATCGATAGCTAGTCTAATACATTCAAGTGGTTCATTATTACCTTCCCGTACATAGGGAGCATAGCCACCTTCGTCGCCGACTGTCGTTGCATACCCACGCTCTTTTAGCACGGATTTTAGTGCGTGAAAGACCTCAGCACCCATCTTGATTGCATCATTTATCGTTCTAGCACCCTTTGGTACAATCATATATTCCTGAAAATCTGTGGACCAATCTGCGTGTGCGCCACCGTTCATGACATTCATCATTGGGAGTGGCAAGGACATTTCCTTAGTCGTCCCAGCTAGTTCTGCTACGTATTCATAAAAATACAGTTTTTTGGCCTTTGCTACTGCTTTTGCGTTTGCTAGTGATACTGCTAAAATCGCATTCGCACCTAATTTGGACTTGTTTTCTGTACCATCTAGTTCTAGCATCAGCTGGTCTACAATCTTCTGTTTAGCAGAATTGCCGACTAGCACGTCACGTATTTTACTGTTTACATTCCAAACGGCTTTTAGTACGCCCTTGCCGTTATAATATTTTTCATCGCCATCTCGAAGTTCTAATGCTTCTCCGGCGCCAGTTGAAGCCCCTGATGGCACAATGGCTCGCCCCATTTCACCAGAGGATAGATAAACGTCGGCTTCCACAGTAGGATTGCCACGACTATCTAGTACTTGTCTTGCTTTGATTTCAGAAATTGTATAGTTATTATCCATAAGCATTATTATAGCACACTTTTAGATGATATAATATAACTATGACTGACGAGCAAAAAGCTAAGTTAAAAACTCTCCCCGCCGCTCCCGGCGTCTATTTTCATAAGAATAAAGATGGGGAAGTAATATACGTCGGTAAGGCTGCCGTTCTGAAAAATCGCGTTCGTCAGTATTTTCAAAATACCGAGAAGGACCCAAAGACCGCTGCACTTGTTAAGGAGATTTATCTTACTGATTGGATAGTGGTAGATACGGAAATGGACGCCCTGTTCTTAGAAAGTGAGATGATTAAACGCTATAAACCAAAGTGGAATATTTTACTAAGAGACGATAAAACCGTATCCTATGTTCGTATCGATATGAAATCAGAAGTTCCATACGTTTCCATGACCCGCCAGCCCTTAGATGACGGTGCACGCTACATTGGCCCATTTTATGCTAAAACCACCGTAGCTACTGCTCTTAGGATTTTGCGCAAAGTTTTTCCATATTATGATAAACCATATGATGGTAAAAAGACCTTAAACACCGATCTTGGACTTACTCCTGGTATAGAAATTGGAAAAACTACTCCTAAGAACTACAAAAAAGACCTTCGTAAGCTCATTCGTTACTTAGAGGGTGATCGCGAAAAGTTAATTCGCGAAATAGAAAAAGAAATGAAAAAAGAAGCTCTTCTGGGACATTATGAGCGTGCGGCGGAGCTTCGCAACCAGTACTTTGGCTTGAAGGGTTTAAAAAAGAAAATTGTCTTTTCCGATAAAGAGTTTTTAGATATCTCGTCGGACCAGGCTCTAAGAGGATTTCAGAAATTACTAAATTTGTCTAATCCCCCGCGTAGAATAGAAGGTTATGATATATCTCATCAACAGGGAACTAACGTTGTTGCATCAATGGTGGTTTTTGTAAATGGCGCTGCGGATCGTTCGGAGTATCGCAAATTCAAGATGCGCCGTCAGCAAAATAATGATGTCGCAAGCATGAGAGAAACAATTTCCCGTAGGCTTAAACATCAAGAATGGGCCTTCCCGGACTTGATTATTCTAGATGGTGCAGAAGGACAAATCAGTGCAGTTAAGGATTTGTTAGCGGAGCATCATATTCCAGTAATTGGCCGCGACAAGTCTGGTGACCACACCAAAAATGCACCAGTACACATCATTATACCAGACCATAAAGAGCCATCCGGATACCGTTCAGTTTTTCTTCCACAAGATTCACATATTGCCAAGTTGATTGCTAGAATAGATGACGAAGCACACCGCTTTGCTATCACCTACCATCGTTTACTCAGAAATAAGAATATGTTAAAATAGCACTTATGATTAAGCATCAATTAGCCGGATTTCTCTTGCGCTGGGCCCTGTCCACATTGGGCATGTGGATTTCCATCTCGCTTTTTGGTACTATTATCGGAGATTATAGCGTCGCACTTTTTATTCTAGCCGGCCTAATTTTCTCGCTGGTCAATTCCATTGTTCGTCCGCTTGCCACTGTCTTCACTTTGCCACTCATCTTACTTACGATGGGACTTTTTACTATTTTAATTAATACAGCCATGGTCGCCTTAACCATTTGGCTTATCCCTGAGGTTACTATGGACTTCTGGGGTGCAGTACTATCATCTATCATCATGAGTATCGCAAATGGACTTGTCAATTTTTGGCTGACGGCGTATAATAAAGAATAATATGGATATTGGCACACTACTTCAAACAATTATTCTAATTTCGGCGGTGTTATCTATTCTGCTAATCCTTTTGCAGCAACGTGGCGCTTCGTTAGGCGCGGGTTTTGGCGCTTCCGGAGAGCTTTATACTTCACGTCGTGGCCTAGATAAGTCACTATTTCGTGCCACAATAGTTTTTGTTTTTATTTTCGTGTTATCTATCTTAGGACTACTAATAATTCCAGCATAGGATTATATGGACCAAAGCATTAAAAAAAGTGGGCAAAAAATTGCAAGACGCCTGTCACGTTTTTCCAAGAAGGCTAGTCGCGAAAGCTCAGAGCATATTAAGGAAAATATCGTTGATCGCTTTTCTCACATTAAGAAAATCCGCCTGCTTATTTTAGAATGGGCACTACTGATTGTTGTTATCATTATGTTTTCTATCACACAGGCTTTTCTCTATGCAGAATCTTATGCTGTCACTGCTTTCACTAAGGGTGGAACTTACTCTGAAGCTACTCTTGGCCGCATTAATTCACTAAATCCGCTCTTTGCTAGTACCAATAGCGAGAAAGCTTTAAGTCGCCTGATGTTTGGCACTCTTTCCACGGTTGATTATTCTGGTCATGTTGGCTTAGGTCTAGCTTCGTCTATTAAGACTGATGAGACTGGCCTGGTTTGGACGGTAGAACTTAGAGATAATCTCAAATGGTCCGATGGCGAGCCACTAACAGCAGAAGATGTCATTTACACTGTCGGTGTTATTCAGTCTCCATCAGTTATTACTTCTTTCTCAGCCAATCTGTCAGGAGTTAAGGTTTCAAATAATGACGGCAGCCTAGTCTTTGTTTTGCCAACTGCTTATGCTAATTTCTCATCTGCACTAGACTTTCCTATTCTCCCAGCCCATGTCTTGAAAGACGTCGCTCCTAATTTACTTTTGGAAAATACCTTTTCCACTGCACCAATTACTTCCGGAGCATTTTCTTATAATGCGACTCAGGCCATTGGTAACTCTGGTGAAAAAATAGTCTACCTCACTCCTAATACTGACTACTATAAGCAAACCCCACTAGTGGATAGTTTCGCTATACATGCCTATACTACTATTGATGAGATTAAAGATGCCATTAATCAAGGCGTGGTCACAGCCACGGCAGAGCTTTTACCGACAGACGCTGACAAAGTCACGGCTTCGAGTGTTTACGAGAAACAAACTTCGCTTAACTCCGGAGTCTTTGTTTTTCTCAATACTAGCAGCCCTATTTTGTCGCATAAGTCCATCAGAAAAGCTTTGCAACAGGGGATTGATATGCGTTCCTTGCGCGCACCACTTAACGAGGAGGCTCCGCTAGATTACCCATTACTTTCTTCTCAGGTAGATTTTGATAATTTCCCAGCACTTCCAGAATATGATCCAGACGCCGCCAAAGATATCATTGTGTCCGCTAATTTACCGAACAATCAGCCTCTCCGCTTAGCAACAATTGACTATGGCTATTTCCCGGCTCTCGCAGAGAATCTTCGGTTCCAGTTGGAAAACCTCGGCTTTAAAGTCGAACTTAGCGTGTGGCCTGCCGGCCAAGAGTTCTTAATGAATATTATTCGTCCACGTAACTACGATATTTTAATATATGAGATTGAACTTGGTTCAGACCCAGATCTCTTCGCTTACTACCATTCTTCTCAGGTCGCAGAGAATTCTCTCAATCTTTCCAATTATAATAGCACCATCGCATCTGACGCAATCTTAGCCGCCAGGAGTACGATGAATCAAACTATTAGAAACGCTAAGTACGAGACTTTTCTCCGTCTCTGGGTAGAAGATGTGCCTGCAATCGGCATTTATCAGACTAGTCTGTCGTATTTTGTTAATAAGAACGTGCGGACTTTCTCCGAGGATTTGCGCTTAGTCACTGCTACTGATAGATTCAGTGACGTGTCCTTTTGGGCTACTGAAAAAACCAATAAAAACCGCACGCCGTAGTCGCACTACTCGTTCTCTTGATAGACTGGTATTTGCAATTATCGGCATAGAGTGCTATACTAATAATAGTTCTTTGCGCCTGTGGTGGAATTGGTAGACACGCTACCTTGAGGTGGTAGTGGCGATTTTAAGCTGTGCTAGTTCGAGTCTAGTCAGGCGCACCAAAGACTGATAGCATAATCGCTCTTCGAGCGATTTTTCTATTTTCTCACCAATAAGGCAGGTATTATCTTGAACAACGCACCTGCCTTTATCTAAAAACTATCAGCTTAGTTTTCTTTTACGAAATCTTTAAGTGTCACAATTTGAAAATTCATTGGGCTGACCTCTACTACCTTACCCTTGACGGTAACGCGTGTACCATCACTTGGATAGCTATCGCTATCGTCCAGGATAAAAATCGTACCGATTTTAGTAGTGCCATCACTACTTGGCTGCACAATTGCGTAGGCGCTGCCAGGATGGTTTACGAGGCCATCGACAGAAATAATCTCGCCAGTTCTTCTGCCATTTTGAATATCTTTCGAAAGGGTCTTCATTCCATCGTAATCTCCGTATGTTATCTCCACGGATGGAGTAGCTTCTAGAAGTTCTTGGCTGGTAACACGAGCTGAGCTTGTGCTGGTATCCGGGTTACTTTCAGATACTGATTTATTGCTGTTAATCGAAATCACTACAATAGTCGCGGCTATCGCGATTATACACACCGCCACGATGACGCCGATGATAATATTCTTTTTGTTGTCTTTCGCCATAAAAATCTCCTTTTAATTATAGTATACACTACATCAGCAAGATTGCATAACGAGTAATCATATTCATATAAAAATGTGCGTAGAAGAAAAGCCTTTTAAAATCTTGACATAAGCATTACGATGCGATACAATGTGCTTAGAGAAGTCATATATTACAAGCAGAAAGGGTTTGTCTATGTCAAAAATAAAAAATTTTGCTATTGGTCTAGGCATTTTAGCGAGTACTAGTGCCGCATTCTTGCCAGCTGTCGCTTTTGCAGAGGACGTCACTGGCTCTGATGGAAGTACTATTCCAGATGTCACAGAAGATTTAGATGTTAATGTCTTAGTTAATACTGTCATTAGCATGACTATCAAGTCCTACTCCGGCAGCACCCCTACACTAAATGGTACTACCGATTGTACTACGTCTAGCGAGACAGGTGCCACCGAATCTTGTACCACAACTGGCACTCAAAAAGTTGAGGCTACTATTCTCCCAGGAGAAGAAGATCTCACTAGTATGTATTCAGACATCTTTGTCAGCACTAATAGCGTCAATGGTTTTAGCCTAAAACTAATTGATGCGGATGAGAACACTAGCCTCGTAAATGGCAGCTACACTATTCCTACGGTTAGCTCTCGCCCAGCAGGCGCCTCTGCCAGCACCCCTAATCCGGGGTGGGCTGTTTCCCTTGACGGCGGTACGACCTGGCTAGCTATGCCAAACGGCGGCTCCCAAGACGGAACAGTAGCGCCGGGTACAGCTATCACAGTAGATACGTATAGCCCTGCTACCCCTGCCGCCGTAACCGATCGTCAAAGTACCGTTCATTACGGCGTCGCCACATCTTCTAGCCAGGCCGCCGGCACTTATACAGACACCGTAGTCTACACTGCCACCGCCCTATAATATATATAATATATGACAATTAGCCGTCCGTCTTCGGGCGGCTTTCTTTATTTAATCTTAGGTTCTGACCTAGGGCACTGTACCTCAAAAGGAGCCCAGTAGTCCACTTGTGGAAAACCAGTAAAGAATTATTAAATTTTCCATAAAAAAGTCTTGACTTTACCATAAGCGTCTAGTATACTAGAAAGTACAAAGGTCATATAAATAAACAATACAAAATAGAAAGGAAAATAAATATGTCCAAATCTACAAAAATTATTGCTGCGCTTGGCGTAGTTGCAGGTATCGGAGCTGCTGCTCTTCCAATGGCTAGCTATGCTACTCAGAGCGTATCTGGCAACGTCGATCTTTATGTCGAGGTTCCAGAAGCCATCGCTATGACTATCGTTGGTAACAATGATGATACTGCTACCCAAGACCAGACCTATACCACTGATCCTGTAACCACTGGTGTTGATAACTATCAACCATCTGGTTTTGAATCTGCCATCGATGGCCACACACTTCCAGCATCCATCACTACTGCTTCTTCATCCTATGTACAGGTTAAACAGAACGCAGCAAATTTGACGACTGCTTTATCTAATATTGCTATCTATACCAACGCTGCTGACGGATATGATTTAAGCGTCTATGCTAATGGTGCAGACGCTGATCTTCATAACGGCGATTATACCATTGCAGCTGTTGCTGGCACTCCTACTGTTTCCACCAACGTGGGTTGGGCCTTCAAGGTAGCTGACAACCATCAGGGTAATACCAATAAGGGTGTAATCAACAGTGATGATACTTCTGGCTCTGAGTATGACTATGCCGACTGGTCTCAAATGGCTGCTGGCAGTACTAACGCTCTTACCCTAGTAAGCTCAGAAGAAGCAACTTCTGGTGGTGATGAATTCATCGTTAACTACGGTGTTGCAACCGCTGCCGACCAGGCTGCTGGTGTTTACAGCACTCAGTTAGTTTACACTGCTACTACTAAATAATTAGTCGCAGCAAGTCTAAATAGCCCCCCTATCCGGGGGCTATTTTTATTATTTTGGTCGACCTCCCAAACAAGTTGTACAACTTTCTAGTTGTTAATATCATTAGTATAGCATAGAAAAGTCTGGGCAGGCATTCTCATAACCATCAAGACTTTGCAAAAACTCAACTGGCGTCATATTGCCTAGCATGGAATGTGGCCGATAAGTATTGTAATCCAAGCAATCTTCTTCACAGAACTGTC
>JAFRAU010000048.1 GCA_017405245.1 Candidatus Saccharimonadota bacterium | reverse complement strand
TCTTTGCTTCCATAAACCATCCCAATCTAATTCTGGCGCCATAAATACGCCTTTGCTTGTCCTGCATAACTCTATTTCTCATTCTTAACATCCTTTCTTATTGTAATAGAAAAGTGTCCAAGATGTTTGGGAGGTTAATAATTTTTATTATTTTGCCCTTGCCAACCTCACACCGCTCGTGTATAATGGTACACATAACAAGGAGGTTAATGGCTAAAAAATTAAAAATTATTCTTGCTGTTTTGCTTGCAGCAGTCACATTTGGTGGGTACCAGTTACTAGCTAGTTCTGATGCAGGTGCGGCGGAGCAGGCAACTATTCATATTCAGGTTTCACCTGTCAAACAAAAAATTTCAATTGCACCAGGTTCGTCCTATGTAGGTAGTTACAAGGTCCAGAATGTCGGTACAGCGCCTTTTACGTATACCGCTTACGCTACTCCATATAGCGTGACTAATGAGAATTACGATGCTAACTACTCGGCTACTTCCAATTACACCCAGATTGCAGATTGGATTACTTTCGATGAAAAAACGGCCAAGGGCACTGTTGCGCCAGGATCGGAAGTATCTGTTCAATATACCGTAAATGTCCCAGAGGATGCTCCGGCGGGCGGACAGTATGCTGCTCTAATGGCTCAGACCGATAGTGGTAATGATGATAACGCCACTATCCAAACAGTTCACCGCGTAGGCATGTTACTCTATGCCGCCGTCCCAGGTGAGACTCGCGAAACTGGCGAAATCATTAAAAACACTGTTAACAGTTTCTATTTCAATCCACCAGTGAGCACCTCCACCCTGGTTAAAAACACTGGTAATATTCACCAGACCGCTAAGATTACTACTAATATCTGGCCACTATTCTCTAAGGAGACGGCTTTCAGTAATGCTGACAATCCAACAGAAATAGATGTTATGCCAGAAACCAGTAGGTTTAACTCCACCACTTGGGAAAATGCACCTACCCTTGGCATCTTCTGGGCAGAACAGACTGTTGAATTTGCTGGACAGGTAAATGTTAACAAAAAGTTTATCTTAATTTGCCCACTCTGGCTTCTCTTCATTATCTTTGCTTTAATCTTCTTCATCATCTTCTGGTTGGTTTCTCGCGTCCGTGATCGCAAGCGTGCCAGTCGTGGTGAAGCCAAGAAGTCTCACGGAGATAATAAATCGGCAAATAGTTCAAGTTCCAGCCATTCTAAGGAAGGGAAGGAGGAATAATACCATATGAAAAAAATTAAAGCCTTTATAACCACCGCTGCAATTATCGCCACGAGCCTAGTTGCACCTGTTAGTACAGCCTTTGCCGACGAAAGCACTACTAGTGGAGAGACTGTCGAATCTTCTTCGTGGCTCCAAGTTACGCCAGTCTCCTCTCGCGTCATTTTACGCCCAGGTCACAATCTAGAATACTCCATGATTGTCTCCAATATCGGCACAGAGAAGTTTAATTACAGCGTATACACCGCTCCGTACTCTATCGTAGACGAGGATTACAATATCAGTTTCAGCAATGAAACTAATCGCACCCAGCTTTCTCGCTGGATACAGTTTATTAACGAAGATGGCACTCTTACAGATAAGTACAAAGGTTCTTTGGAGCCAGGTGAGAAGCATACTGTCAATTACCGCATTACAGTCCCGGATGATGTTCCATCTGGTGGCCAGTACGCTACAATCTTTGCGCAGACCGATAGCGACGACAAGACTTCTGACACGAGTGGCATTAAAACAGTATCTCGTATTGGACTAATCGTCTATGGTCGCACTAATGGCGAGACTATTGATGCTGCCGAAATCACCGATTATAATATTAGTGGCTTCATGAACCAGGGTCCAATTACCGCCACCGCTAAGGTTAAGAACGTTGGTAACACTGACTTCGAGACCAAGTATAGCTTTGTCGTAAAATCTATCACGGGTAATGAAATTTGTAACCAATCAGAAGATAGTCCTAGCAATCACTACAATGTGCTTCCAGACACAGAGCGTCGGCTAAACGCAGAGTGCGACACGAAGACTGCTATGGGTGTTTTCTGGGCCACATACAAGGTGACCGCCTTAGATCAAGTTAGGGAAGAAACTAAGCTCGTCATCATTTTACCAGTCTACATGATAGTTATTATGATTATCCTCTTGACATTACTAGTCGTTTGGATTATAATGATAGTCAGGAAGCGCAAAGAGCGCAAGGCTAGATTGAAAGTCTAAGAGCTCAGACTATAATCTACCAAGCGCACCACTGCGAGACTTTTGCGCAAGCCAAAACAAAAATTAAACAAGAGAGTGTAGAGTATGCGAGTACAAAAAAAGCAACTGCTTGGGCTTGGCGGTCTTGCCTTTGTGGTAGGTATGACTGCTGTTGCCTATAATCTCCCAACTAGTGCCCTTTCGGCGGAAGGAAATGTTGACGTACATGTTCAGGTGTATAGCAATCATTTCGAAACCGTCATCGAGGCTCCGCTAGATGGTGCAGATTTTAATAATAGTAATGTGGATTTCAGAGAGATTCACAGCAATGCCAATAAGGTTCATTATTATCTAACTCACGTTGGCGAGAACGGCGAGGCGGATGTGACTTATGAACTTACAGATTACAACATTGACTTACCTGCTGGTGAGCAGACTAGTGGTTATACTGAATTCCAGTTGAATTTGGATAACTATGGAAGCTACGGAACTTACATTTTCCGCTCCGTCGTTACTGCGAGTGACGGTAGGACAAAGGAAGACTCCGTCAAGTTTACCTATTCATCCATCATTGTTCCAGAGCAGGATATTGATGTAGATCCAGAAACCGGTGAAGTGGAAGTAGAGGTGTGCTATGCTGCTGGCACCAAAGTTATTACCTTGGAAATTAAAGACAAGAATGGCAATGTTGTTTCACAAGTTTATGACTATGTAGTCACTAATCCAGAAACCGGTGGTTGTGAAACCATCAAAGTTAAAGTTGACAATATCGGACTAGACACTGGTGACTATGATATCGTCATTAACACATATGATAATCCAGACAAATCCGGTAAGCCGACTGGTACTATCGTTGTTGAGTTAAGCTATACTGCACCTGATGCACCAAATGTACCAGACACAGGTTCCATGCTTAGCGCACTCAATATCTCCAAGAGTGACTTCCTAATCACGGGATTACTTGGCTTCACCGTTATTAGTGTTATTGCCCTGTTCGTCATTAAGCGGGCAAATCGCAAATAAACACTTAAATAGATTTGTTTTTGGCTTTCTTTGCCAGTGCCAGTTAGACTGATACTAACAGCCTGGAAAAAGTGGACACATATTACTGCGAGTGTGTCCACTTTTTGTGTAGTCAGACAGAACTGCGGTCGGCGTCTTGTCTAAAACGTCCCAAGCTGGCGCCACCAAACATGTTCGGACCAACAAAAAAGCGCCAAAGCGCTAAATCAAATTCTGGTGGGCGATAGAGGAGTCGAACCTCTGACCTCGTCTACGTCAAAGACGCGCTCTAGCCAACTGAGCTAACCGCCCAAATATTAGACTTTTTTATTATACCATACAAATCCCACAAAATAAACCCTTTATTTTTTGCGTCCTTAGTGCTATAATAATAACAACCACTTTTTGTGGGCCGGTAGCTCAGCAGGTTAGAGCACGGGCCTTTTAAGCCCGGTGTCGAGGGTTCGAGCCCCTCCCGGCTCACCATGGGCAACTTAACCTGAATTAAACTATAAACGGTTCCTTACATCCATATAGGACCGTTTTTTAATAATATTCTACCTCTGGTTTGTGGTATATTAGCCTAAAAGAGGTAAAATGAGGATAGAATAATATAAGGAACACACTATGGATCTCAGGAAAATTGGTAAGTTTATCGCAAAAAAGCGACAAGAAAAAGGTTTTACGCAGGAGAGTCTAGCGGAAGAGTTAGGTATTTCTAATCGCTCTATTTCAAAATGGGAGCGAGGAATTTGTCTGCCCGACGCCGGGAATATGACGAAACTATGCAAGGTGCTTAACGTGAATTATAACGAGCTATTATCGGGTGAAAAATTAAATCAGGAAGATTATGAAAAAAAGGCCGAGGAAAACCTAAAAGAGTTTACTAGAATCGAGACCGCACAAAATAAAAAACTTTTCCTTTATGAAAACGTTATTGGATATATGTCTGCCGTGTCATTTATCATTTTGGTTTTCGTAGCAAGTTTTGCAGAGATGCCCATACTAGCCAGAATAATCTTGCTAAGTCTAGGTTTCATCCTTCTAATAGTTGGAGTAAGTTTTTGTCTTAAAATCGAAACAGAAACTGGAAAATATAAGTGTAAATATTGTGGCTATCTCCATGTTCCAAAATATTCAACGGTGTATTTTGCAATGCACTTAGGACGAACACGCTACATGACTTGTCCAAAATGTCATAAAAAATCTTGGCAGAAAAAAGTTATTTAACATAAGAATCAAAGGTAAGAGTAAAAAATCTTGCGCGAAAATTAAGATTATACTAAAAAACTGTTACGTGTTATAATTAGACCAAAACGGAGTAAAGCTATGATTATAACCGATTCTGGCTCGACCATTGAACGCGAAGAATATCGAGACGAGAACGAGCTGCAAGAACTAATTTATAACCGTCCGGAGCTTATTAGTGACGACAATTCTGAACTAACTAGCATCATGCGCGAGGTTAATACTCGTGCCGGTAGAATTGATATTCTAGACATCACTGATAGCGGCATTATTACTATCGTCGAGGTAAAACTGGCGCGCAATCCGCAAAGTCGCAGGGAAGTTTTAGCTCAGATATTCGATTATATTTCAGAATTATCAAGCTACTCATATTATCAGCTTAATGACGCCACGAATAACGCCCTCGAAAAGGCTATTGAGAGCTTTGAAAACTATGATGAATTACGCCGCCTCATCGAAGTTAATCTTAAAAACGGTATCGTACGCCTTATAATCGCAGTTGACGAATCTAATGAAGGTTTGAAGCGCTTAGCAGAATTCGTAGCCAGGCACACGGACTTCCGAATTGACTTAGTCGAAGTGAAAAAATATAAGAATGGCGACAATTATTTATACGGTTCCAATGTGGTTGTGGAATCAAATTCTCAGACAATTACTAATCGTAGTGAAGGTCGACCAGTAAACATCAATCCACTGCTGAAAAGAGTTACTACTGCTTGGGAAGCTTCCGGGAAAAAACCTATAATTGGACGCAAGGAATCTAGTTACAGCCAGCTATTTGTTGAGAATTGGCCGAAAGCCCTGCACTACGAGTTTACCATCATGCGAAACAAGCCAATTATCTATGTACGTCTCGACAATGAGCTACATGCGGATGCGCCACTTACTGACAAAATTTCTAACATTATGAAGACTTTTGAAGGTCGTGAAATCTGTGGCCACAAAATTCAGGCTCGCCCATATCGCAGAAGCGGTAGTGGCATGGTACTATCCGTTGCTCTCGGCGAAGATGAGATTGATTTAGCTTGCGAAACAATGGAAGAGCTAATTACTCTGACAAAAAGCACAATTGATGATTATGTAGCTAAATAATCACGTAACATTATCACAAATGATAATAGTAGTTCAATAATCATATTACTCGTTTTATTTTGCTTATGCTATAATAAAACCATGAGTACTAATAAATCTACTAAATCAGCCAAAAGAAAAACTTCTAATTCTCCTACACACAAGCAGTCGGTTAAAAAATCGCACATTAAATATGTCAAATCCGACAAGAAATGCGCCAAACCTAATCGTCCACTTTGCCTTATAGTTATTATTATTTTTGGTGTTGCCGCATTAGTTGCGGTTACTTTTATCACGATTTTCTCCGCTTTGCGCACCTCTGATAGTAGCCTAGTTAGCCACAAGACTGACGCCCAAAAATTTGCCTCCGAGTATACGGAAGTTGGCACGGACAACGTTTTTGTTTATAAATCTAGTCAGGAAATCATTGATATTTTAGAGCATGGTACCGGCGTTGTATTTCTAGGTTTTCCGTCTTGCCCATGGTGCCAGCGGTATGCTAAATATCTAAACGAAGTTGCAAAAGGCCAGGGCTTAAAACAAATCTATTACCACGATATTTATGAAGACCGGAAAAATAATACAGAAGATTATCAGAAGATTACCGCACTTCTCGGCACCAATCTTCAATATGATAATGAGGGCCACCGCTACCTTTACGTTCCAGATGCTACCTTCATTATTAGTGGTACTCTTATCGGCAACGATTTCGAAACTTCCAAAGATACTGGTGGAGTTTCTAGCCCAGATGAATATTGGACGGAAGACAGAGTTAATAGCTTGAAAGCTCGTCTGACTGGTTTTATTCAGCCAATTGTAGCCCAAGAAGAAGACTGTGATTCTACTTGCGACCGCTAAAATAATTAGCTATAATAAAATAAAGGAGTAATTATATGTATGGATTAAAAAAGAAATTAAATAGTTTTATCAATGCTTCAATCGGGATTTCCGCCATTTTTACGGTACTAGGAATTCTATTCTTAATCTTTCCGGAAACATCCCTTGATGTCATTCGTTGGCTAATTGCTGCGACGTCCGGTATTGCAGGTGTCTACCTCGTCGCCTCAGATTTTAGTAAAAAACGCATTTCACCATTTTTCAGTACAGTTGCAATCGGCGCAGTCCTCATCATTATCGCCCTTGTCTTTGCAGTTTACCCAAATGTGATGAATATCTTTCCGATAGTTATTGGTGCATGGTTCATCGTTAGTGCTATTTCGTCTCTACGTTTTGCTATGACCCTTCGTGGTACTACTTCCGGTTCTCTTTCAATTATCGCGGCTGTCCTTTCCATCATTTGTGGTATTTTACTAATATTCAATCCGTGGGGCGGACAAATTTCCCTCATGATTTTTGCTGGTATTATGATGATTGTTTACGGCATCTCCAATATTATCGAAATGCTTGTCATTAGACAAAACGTTAAAGTAGTCTCAGACAACATCAGGGAACTTGCGAAATCCGTTGAAGAAGAAGACAAATCCTCCAAAAAGTGATATAATATATAGCAGATTCTACTATTGTACCTTAACGAGGGAGGTGAATTTCATGGCAAAATTTTCTTTGCACCAGGAACACTTGGCACGGGAAATTTTTCCGGCCACAATTAAATTAGACATCACTAGTATGGGGTCTAATGGTTTTAATGTCACAGGTTTTAGTGCACTTTATCCTAAAAAGCTTAACGTCTTCGTGCCCTATAATTATGCTACTAATCGTATAAGTAGCAATATTCCCGCAGATTTCGAGAGCTTTTTCAAACATTTAGATATGTACATAGAATATCTAAATCGCCTTTTGGAAATCAGGGTATCGAGTCCATTTTATGGACGAAGTATAGAATATGCCATCGGCCAAATTTCGTCTTTTGAATATGGCGGCAAGAAGCTTACTACATTTGCATTAAAACCCCACGGCGCCAAAAGCGGAGGATTAGTTCTTCTTTGTCGTGAGCTAATATCAAATGGTGGCGATCTTGACGTATTAAGTAATTCTGTGGCACGCGTAACCGCGGAATGCCATCCAGACTATATCGACACCGCAGATGCATTGATTTCGCCCAAGGCCAAATATGTCTATTGGAGTATTAGGCCTAGCCAAGTTTTCTCGGACACCGAGTTTACACTCGCTGCCCTAATGGCGACCACACCCAGAAATTAGTAAAAGCCCCCACTAAGGGGGCTTTACTTTTGTGCCTAAAAAGTGTATAATTATACTCCATGGACCAATCAAAAATCAGAAATATTGCTATCATTGCTCACGTCGATCACGGTAAGACCACTCTTGTTGATGGTCTTTTGAAACAGTCTCACACTTTCCGTGACAACCAGGCAGAAATGTCCCAGACTCTCATTATGGATAGCATGGACCAGGAGCATGAACGTGGAATTACTATTACCGCTAAGCAAACGGCTGTCTATTACAATGGCTACAAAATCAATATTATTGACACTCCGGGACACGCTGATTTTTCTGGTGAAGTAGAACGCACTCTCAATATGGCGGACGGCGTACTTCTCATTGTCGACGCACAGGAGGGGCCAATGCCGCAAACTAAATTTGTATTGCAGAAAGCCCTAGATTTACATCTAAAACCGGTTGTAATTATTAATAAAATTGATAAGCCAGCTGCTAGAATTGAAGAAGTAAAAGACGAAATTTCCGACTTATTCTTGGAGCTTGCCACAGATGAATCGCAACTAAATTATCCTATTTATTACGCTATCGCACGTGATGGTAAGGCTGGCAAAACCACAGACTTAGATGATGATTTGCACGTAATTTTTGAATCCATCATTAATGACATTCCTGCGCCTAAGATTGATGAAGACGCTTCGAAAGGGGCGCAGCTTCTAGTTGCTGCTCTCGCTGCTGATAATTATCTTGGCAAATATGCCATTGGTAAAATCTTTCGTGGCAAACTAAAAAAAGGACAGAACATCAAGTTGCTTAGAACCATGAGTGATAGTTCTAATACTGCATCATTAGAAAAATCTGCCAGAGACAGCGAGCAACAATCTGGAAATGTTATTACAAGTTCTGCTCGGATTGATCGCCTGTTTATCTACCGTGGACTCGGCAAAGAGGAAGTCGAAGAAGCGACCGCTGGCGACATTGTCGCTATTACTGGCATTTCTGATGCTAACATCGGAGACACTATTGCTACTGGCGACAGTCCAGAGGCTCTTCCTACTATCGAATTAGAGCCACCAACACTATCTATCTATATTGGCCCAAATACCAGTCCGCTAAAAGGTAAGGAAGGGGAGTTTACTACTTCGCGCCAAATTGCTGAACGTCTAGAAAAAGAATTAGAGACTAATATTGCTCTAAAAATTGCCCCGGATGGTCTAGGCTATAAGGTCTCTGGTCGTGGGGAGCTACATCTTTCAGTCTTAATTGAAACTATGCGACGTGAAGGTTTTGAGCTAGAAGCCGGTCGTCCAGAGGTAGTTTATAAAGACATTGATGGTATTTTAAGTGAGCCAATTGAGAATCTATCTATTGAAGTAGAGAGCGAATTTGTTGGTGCAGTTTCTCAGGAAATGGGTATCCGTCATGCAGAACTCAAATCCCAGGAGCTAACTTCCACTGGCTCTACTAGGTTTACCTATGAGATTAGCACTGCCGCACTAATTGGTCTTAGGAATAATTTATTAACTGCAACTAAGGGCACGATTATTATGTCTTCTATCCCGTTTGGCTATCGCCCAGTCGATAGTAAATATCGCCCAGAACGAAATGGCGCACTGATTTCTTTTGAGACCGGCGTTTCTACTGCTTATGCACTTGACGCTGCTCAGGCACGTGGAACACTTTATATTCCGCCACAGGTGCCAGTTTACCAGGGGATGATTGTCGGCCTTTCTAATAAGAAAGAAGATATTGACATCAATGTCTGTCGCGAAAAACAGCTAACTAATATGCGTACACATGCTTCTGACGGCGCTATTCAGCTGACTCCGCATACTCAACTTTCGCTTGAACAATGTCTTGATTTTCTGCTTGATGATGAGCTGTTAGAAGTTACGCCTAAATCCCTCCGCCTGCGCAAGCGCCAGCTTGACCCGACTAAACGCAAGCGTGAAGCCCGTGCCGCGTAGCACTTAACCCATCTTACTATTATCATGTTCTGAAAGCAAACCTAATAGGTCGTGATACAATATAAATATATGTTAATTGATACGCATTGTCATATTCATGATCGCGATACTTATGATTTCGCTCTTTCTCGTCAGCAAATCGGCAAGAAGCTAATAAGACGTTTCCCGTCTATTCCCAGAGTGGCGGACGATTTTACCCCTGACAAGATTATTGCTCGTGCTCACAAAAATGGAGTCATGCAGATGATATGCATTGGCACCTCGCATCAAGATTCAATGGTGGCCTGCACTTTCTCGAAAAACCACCAAAAAGACGGGGTTTTCTGGTCTTATGGCATCCACCCAGATGAAGCGGAAAGTAATTATGAAGAGCTAGAATCATTATCAAAGCTTCCGCTTCTTCCAGTCGCGATTGGAGAAATTGGCCTTGATTACTGCAATATTAAGGATACTCCGTCCACGCCAGACTCTAAAAAAGTGAGAACTGCCCAAATCCGTCTTTTTGAGCAGATGCTTGCACTCGCCGTAGATAATCATCTCCCAGCCATTTTCCATGTGCGAGACGCCTACGAAGATTTTTTTGCAGTGCTAAGAAACTTTCCAAAAGCCATCGGTGTTGTCCATTCATTTTCTGATACCAGGGAGAACCTAGAAAAATCTCTAAATTCTGGTTTTTATATCGGCGTTAACGGCCTTGCTACCTTTGCCACAGAGATTCCTCTGCCACCAGTAGAACGTATGCTACTAGAAACTGACGCCCCCTTCTTGACACCAGAGCCATTTCGTGGTACAATAAATGAGCCAGCACATATAAAAGACATATGTGCAAATATCTCTGTTAGGCTTAAAATAACAGAGGAAGAACTAGAAGGGAGAACTACCGAAAATGCAAGACAACTCTTCAAACTATCAAATGCCAGCCTTTAACCAGGCTAAGGCCTATGTTTTTGATTCCCCAGAACTAGAACTATATCGCGAGTTAAATGATATCTCCGAGGAGATTGGAAGATGCCGAAGAAGCCAACTAGACTAAAATCTGTCAAAAACTCTCTTAAAAAAGCATTACTAAGTCCAAAGCAGGACAAAGTTGACGTTGAATCGGCACGCTTTAAGAAAGCAACTACCGTCTATTATGATAGAAAAACCGGTCTTCCGATTGACCCTACAAAAAAGCATCACGTAAGACCCCTAAAATCTGCTACCAAGGGTAAGTCTAATGGTAAGACTAAAAAATATACTTCTCCAAAGGCTTGGTTTAAGTCGCTTCTTTCGTCATCTTCTGTCCGACCTAGGCTGACTGAGGCTGATTTAATTAATGCCGAGTCTGCACTTGGTGCTACGCTTTTTGGCCCAGTTCCAGCTGGCCATCGCCGCGAATTTTTCCGTTTTGAGCATAACATTTGGATTTATCATGAGAATTGGCAACAAAACGGTAAAAAATGTGAGTCTACTATCACTTATGAAGTACGCGAAAACGGTGTTTACAAACTCCCTCTTGGTGGGCAATATATCAAACTTCGCGGCGCAGAACTTGAAAATTTTAGAAAAGCCACTAAGGAATATCTAAAACTAGTAAAATCCAAGCTTTATTAAAAGTTTTTAGTACAGAATTTCACTAGAATAGAACAACACACTCCCTAACTTTCCAGGGAGTGTTTTTTATTAAATCGTACTAGAAAAATCACTAGGAAAAACTAGGAAAAGCAATGCGCTTGTGATATAATTAAACTGCTATACATCATTTATCAGAACCATTTTAACGGCGTCATTAGCACGTTCGGTTCTGATATCGGATGTATAGCAAGCTAGTGGCGCCGTTTTTGTATTTGAGATTGCGCCGCATATATCTAGTAAGATGTCCATACTTCCAGTCGCAGTACTAGACGGAAGGATAGTGGCAGAAAACTAGATTTTAGAATAGACCATAAGTTAGCCAAATGATT
>JAFRAU010000047.1 GCA_017405245.1 Candidatus Saccharimonadota bacterium | reverse complement strand
TAGCTCTCCCCAGCTCATTCAATCTACTTCTTCGGCTAACACTACTGGTGTTACAAAAGACTTATACTTTGGAGTAAGAGCTAACTTCTCCCTGCCTTCTGGTTCTTATTCTAATACTATTGTCTATACGGCGGCGGGAAATGCTGGCACTTCTTCTGGCTTCGTCGTCTCTCCTACTCAGTCATCAACCGTAAAAGGTGGTGGAGATACTTTAACTATTACTACTACGCTCTATACAAACTATACTTTGTCTCCTAGTGATGTTACAGTTACTATTGGCGGTAATACCTGTACGGTATCCAGTGTCTATACTAATACTAGTACCGGTACAGTCGAGATTAAGTGTACTACCCCATCTTCTTCTAGTATTGGATTAAAGAATGTAGTAGTAAACATTGATAAGTTCTCTTGGAGTTCCACTCTCACTAACGGCTTTAACTATGGCGACTTCTGGACTATTACATATATGCAGGAAATGACATCACAAATCTGTAACACTGTCTATACTCCGTCTAACGTCACAGGAAGTTCTGCACTGCTCAAAACTTCCCGTGCGGACTACACTGCGACTACGAGCGGTACTGCACAGGTCGCACAACGTACATTGTACGACTATCGTGGGATAGATGGAACAGGGACAGCGAGCTCTCCGGCGACTGGCTCCAATGCCGTTTCCTATACTGTGAGAAAGTTAGCTGATGGGAACTGTTGGATGAGTGAGAATCTTAAACTTACATTATCTACTTCTCATGCTTATGAAGTAGGAACATTTTCTGGGGGAACGGCTAGTTGGACTCCGAATGAAGATACTTCATCATCTAACCCATACAATATAGCTATATCGCAAAATACCAAAGCGAATGTTAATGGTGGAAAGTGGTATTATCCATGGTATGCTGCTACGGCTGGACAAGGAACTAATACGGCTAATCCAACAATCAATCGCTCTATTTGTCCGAAGGGGTGGAGATTACCAGCAATCTCTAATAATCCAAGCTTCCATGATTTAATCATCACTGCTTACAGTATAGGAAATAGCTCTGCCGGTTCTACTAAACTCCAATCCGCTCCGCTCTCTTTTTATTATACTGGCTATTATATTAGCGGCGGCCCACAAGGTTTGGGTACGGGTGGTTTCTACTGGTCAGCTAATTCGTCAAGCGATAGTAGCACCGCAATCGGTATGTCGTTCAATGCAACTGCTGTTACTGTATCTGCGGATTATTTGCCTCCAAAGTATGATGGATTTGCCGTCCGTTGCGTCGCAATTCCGTAATAAACTTAAATCCATAGTTCCACTCCACCGGCTCCACCAAAGCCCGCCGGTATCCGCTTTCGTATATATATTCTGGCACATATAGCTTTGTTGGTGGGGGTCTATATACTCAGGGTACTGGAAGCGTATGGTGGTCTAATCTGTCTAGTGATAGCTCAAACGCATATGATTTAACGATGAACGATACTTCATTAAAGCCTCAAAATAATCGTGGAAAAATAAATAGCCTTTCTCTCCACTATGTCGTTATGTCAATTTTTCCTTGTAAATTATCACCACTTACGTTATAATAAAGATAAGAAGAAATTATATCTTCTAGAAAAATATAATTTCATTCTTATCAAGGTTGGTTGAAGTCTCGTCTAACGGTGGGACTTCTTGTATGAGGACGTGGTTCTAATAACTATTAGACCCCAGAGTATACGTGTTTCTCGCATAATCTACTATTATCCTTTCTAAGAAATACCTGACGTACCTAGAATGGCCTTTTTACTGATATTTCTCCACACTCCCACCACTGTCTGAGATATGTAATGTATTTAATATACAACAACCCGGAAAGTCGTGCTTTTTATGAAATACCAGTTTGTGTTCCGTATGACAATACTTTCCCAACCTAAACTCAGTATTACATGAAGTATATTTATTTTGCAAGCAGTAGCATGATACTTTTTTCTGAGAACTATAATTAGTTCGTGTAGCTTGCAAAAAACAGTAATCGTTAATAAAGGTACAACGGAGAGGAAAGCCGTTCATATTTCCACCGTTATCCTGCGGATTAAGTGTCGGGTCACTTATGGATAAACGGTAAGCATTAGTACTGGAACTTGCCACAGTAGAATACCAGTAGCCGTTTTCCCCCTGAAAGTAGAGGGTGCCACGACCCCAAACATAATAGCCAGAATATATATACGAAAGCGGATACCGGCGGGCTTTGGTTGAGCCGGTGGAGAGACTAAGGAATAGCGACGCATCGCATATTAATCCCAAATCTTTTATCGTAATTGTTAACTGTATAGATAGTATTTGGAGAAACAAAATACAGAAAATCAGCTGAACTGGCGTCGTGAGCAGTAGAAGCCCAGTAGCAACCATAGGTTTTTACGTTTAGATTTCCTCCTTGATAAACACCTGAGCCCACAAAAGAAACCGGTACAGATTGGATAGCTGAATATGTCGTTATAGAGTAGATGGTCGTAACTAGATTGTCATAGCTTAGATTGCCTACACTTGATGGTATCCTCCATCCTTTTGGGCAAATTGATACAGTTACTTCACCAGAAGCCATGCTTTGAGTTCCCTGTCCCGCAGTAGCGGCATACCATGGGTAATACCACTCATTTCTTCCATTGACGGAAATATTAGCTTTCGTATTACCATTGATTGCAACATCATATACCTCACCAGAGCCACTGTTCGGCGTCCAACTAGTAGTTCCACCAGAGAACGTTGCCACTTCATATGCATGTGAGGTAGAAAGAGTTAGTTTAAGATTCTCACTCATCCAACAGTTCCCATCAGCAAGCTTCCGGATTGTATAAGAAACCGCATTACTTCCACTTGCTGGATTAGCTCTCGTCCCTGTTCCGTCTATCCCCCGATAGTCGTACAATGTACGTTATGCGAAGTGGGTAGCTAACAGATAAGAAATAAGTTGTGTACAACTAAATTTCGATAAGCTGCATCATAAATAATAAAATCTATACAGATTTTTGTTCAAAAATCCTAAATCTGTGATATTATAGATAAAGAAACAGGGTTAATATGCATTTCAAGACAATTTTTAAGTCATTTTTAAATAAAGACATGCGGAAACGCATCTTGATTGTTTTTGGTATTATTGTTGCATATCGCATCTTAGCTCACATTCCGGTACCACTTGGTGATGCTGGAACCTTCAAAGAAGCCATAGAAAACCTAATCACCAAATCCGATTTCGGCAACTTCCTTAATCTTATCTCTGGTGGTGGACTAACATCATTTTCTATCATCCTTGTGGGTCTCTCGCCGTTTATTACATCCAGTATCGTTGTCCAGCTTATCACCAAGGCTGTCCCAAGGCTAGAAGAGCTTTCACAGGATGGCGAGTCTGGCCGTCGCAAAATTAACCAGTGGACCCGTATTATTACCGTACCACTTGCAATTATTCAGTCGTTTGCCTATATTTTTATCCTAAAAGAAAGTGCCTTAGCAAATACTGCCAGCACCATTGAAATGTCTACCGCCCAGTGGTTTCTTGCTATTAGCGCAATGACCGCCGGTTCTATTATCTTGATGTGGCTGGGCGAGCTTATTACTGAACAGGGAATTGGAAACGGTATCTCCATGATTATCTTTGCGTCTATCATTTCCCAGCTTCCTACAACCATGGCTACCCTCTGGACCTCACTATTTGATACATCAAATGGCTCACTTTCGCTCTTCGGCTGGTTCAACCTACCGGTCAACCCTACCGTCTTCTGGATTGTACTAGGTTTTGCAGTCGCACTACTGATAGTCATATATATACTCGTCAAGATTAACGAAGCACAACGTATTATTACCATCAATTACGCTAAACGTGTACATGGCAATAGTGCTTATGGTGGCATTAAGTCTATTCTTCCAATTAAGCTCATTGCCGCAGGCGTTGTCCCAGTTATCTTTGCAACATCTTTCCTGGCACTACCAGCTTTGTTAGGACAGTTAATCCAAGCTATTGACCCAGGAAACGGCTTTGCATCTTCACTCATCTCCACCTTTACAGCCCCATCTGCCTCGAATTTTGCCACAGAGTATCCAGACGGCATTACAATTAAGTGGTTCCTATATCCTGCTATGTATTTTGTCTTAGTGGTAGCATTTACCTATTTCTATACATCCATCATCTTCAATACCAAGGAAATCGCTGATAACCTCCAAAAACAAGGTGGGTTTATAGAAGGAGTGCGTCCGGGCAATAACACCGCCGTCTACCTTGGCAAGGTTGTAAATCGCCTTAATCTCTTTGGCTCTCTCGCACTAGGCCTCATAGCAATGTTGCCATTTATTACTGATTACGTATTCATCATTACATTGGGCTATCCAATTGGCCTCTCTATCTCTGGTACTGGACTTCTAATCGTAGTGACGGTGGCACTCGAAAGTCTCCGTCAGCTAGACTCACGCGCGCTAATGATAACATACGACGAATATAAGTAAGATGGCACTTAAATTCAACTGGAAGAAAAATCTTCCTAAAATCATTTGGGGCATCATAATTCTTGTGTTTGTTGGCTGCATGCTCAGAGTTATAATTTGGGAACACTTTTACTATAAAGAAAAAGAGGGGAGCACTCGTGCTACGGCTATCACAAATACCATAGCTCCGGAGGAGGCTGAACAAGTTGATGAGACAGAGGTTACTAATGAAGATAAGAATAATTACAAAGTCGCACCGAACAAGCCTCGCTTTCTCACTATTAAGAAACTCGGAATTGACCGCGCACGTATTGTTGAGGTAGGATTAACGAATATCGGAAGATTACAAACGCCAGTCAGTATTTTTGATGTCGGTTGGTATCGATCATCAGCCAAGCCAGGTACAGGTGGCACTATGCTGCTGGATGGTCACAACGGTGGTCCAACTATGGAAGGCGTGTTCAAGCATTTACCAGATTTAACAAAAGGCGACATCATCACTATTGAACGGGGAGATGGCAAGTTCTTCCGTTACGCCGTTGCCGAAAGTGAAGAAGTACCGCTATCCGAGGCTGATGCAAATATGGCTAAAATGCTAACCTCGCCAGAACCTGGCGTAGAAAGCCTGTCAATTATCACTTGTACTGGTGTATGGTCACAGGTGCAACAGACTTATCTCTCTCGCCAATTCGTCCGCGCAGTATTGTTGCCAGAAGAGTTAGTCCGCACCGATACAGGCGTAGAACGTGCTGATGACGGCAGCCCTGCCAAGACAGAAGAAGACGAGAAAAAAGAAGAAGAAAAACAAGAATAGTATCTGATAGTAATTTTACTGCTCAGAAGAGAATTACCTTTATTTTCTGAAAATCACAATGTCTTGCGAGTTTTTCTCAAAAAAGGTCTTTACAGATTATTAAAAATTTGATAAAATAAGAAACGTAATTTATGGCTAGTCAAAAGGAAGTGATTGAACTCACCGGCAAAGTCGTGGAGGCTCTGCCTAATACCCAATTTCGAGTAGAACTCGAAAATGGCCATATTATCATTGCGCACATGAGTGGAAAAATGCGTAAAAACTATATCCGCTTAGTGCCCGGTGATAAGGTGAAAGTTGAGCTAACCCCTTACGATCTTACGAAGGGGCGCATCAGTTTCCGCCTTAAAGATTAATAATACGTACTGCAAGAATATAGCACTTCGAAGCAATTCTCATAGAGATGCAAGGATTGTCGAACCTCGCGAAATATGAGTAGAAATGTCAAAGTTCTTACAGTATATAACAAGGAAAGGATTTTGACACTTTTATGAAAGTTCGTGCAAGTGTTAAAAAAATCTCCCCTGATGACATCATAGTTCGCAGGAAAGGTGTACTACGCGTCATCAACAAGAAAAAACCTAAGAACAAGCAAAGGCAGGGTTAAAAATGGCAAGAATTGCAAGCGTTGTTATCCCTTCCGAGAAACAAGTATGGATTGCCCTTACTTATGTCTACGGAATTGGCAGAACAACAAGTAAAGCCATCCTTGCGGAGGCTAAAATAGAGCCTACCACTCGGGTGAAAGATCTCACCGAGGCCGAGGAACAGAAAATCAACGACATCATAGCTAAAAACTATAATGTCGAAGGTGATCTTAGGCGTCTGGTGACCAACAATATCAAAAGAATCAAGGATATCAATTCTTATAAAGGTATCCGTCACAAAGCTGGGCTTCCAGTCAACGGACAGCGCACTAGAACGAATGCTCGCACTCGCAAAGGTAAAGCTATCGCAGTTGGTGGAGCACAGCCAAAGGCAGCAAGTAAGACTTAGGAGAAAGGAGTAATATGGCAGAAGAAGAAATCAAGAAAACAGAAGCTGCTGCTCCTGCTGAGTCAGTTGCAGAAGCTAGTCCAAAAGCTAAAAAAGCCAAAAAAGGCAAAAGAATTGTTACATCTGGTCAAGTCCACATTCAGGCAACATTCAATAATACAATTATTAGTTTCTCAGACAAAAAAGGCGAAGTTCTTTCTAGTTCATCCGCTGGTGCCAACGGCTTCCGCGGCAGTAAGAAAGGTACGGCTTATGCCGCACAAATCGCAGCTGAGAAAGCTGGTGAAATAGCCAAAAAAGACCACGGCATGAATAGTGTTGACGTTTACGTCAAAGGCATTGGTCTCGGTCGCGATAGTGCTATTCGCGCAGTCTCAACTCTGGGTATGAAAATTGACAGTATCACCGATATTACGCCAATTGCGCACGGTGGTGTTCGTCCTAAGGGAGAAAGGAAACCATAATGGCACGCGATAAATCACCTATTGTTAAACAGAGCCGTCGCGAAGGATACGCACTCGCACCAAAGGCTCATAAAGTCATGGCCAAAAAATCTGGTATCCCAGGTCAGCACGCTGATATGCGAATTCGTGGAGGCAGTCTATATCTAACTCAGCTTCGCGAAAAGCAAAAAGTACGCCGCTTATATGGTTTACTAGAAAAACAATTTGCAAAATTAATGAAAGAAGCTACTCGTGCAGAAGGATTGACGGGCGAGAATCTCCTACAATTCTTAGAGCGCCGTGCAGACAACGTCGTCTATCGTGCTGGGTTCGCAACCACAAGGCGTCAAGCAAGACAGCTTGTCTCACATGGACACTTTACATTAAACGGACGTAGAATCGACATTCCATCTATTCGCCTTAACCCAGGCGACGTCTTGGAAGTTCGTCCAAAATCTCAAAAATCAGAATATTTCAAGAATATCGATAACGTAATCGGCGCTGCCGGACAGAATTCAGTCTCTTGGCTAAAAGCTGATGGAAAAAAGATGAAAATTGAAATCACTGGTTTGCCAAAGCGCGAAGAAGCAGAGGCGGGCATTAACGAGCAATTAATCGTTGAGTATTACTCACGCTAAGGAAGGAAACGTTTTATGACAACAAAAGTTATTCACGAAGCAAAACTAGAAGAAGTGAATGATCTCGGAGAAAACACCGCAGAGTTCGTCATCCGCCCATTATACTACGGATATGGTAACACTCTTGGAAATTCTTTACGTCGCGTTCTCCTTTCTAGTATTAAGGGCGCAGCTATTACAGCATTCAGCATTGAAGGCTCTACTCATGAATTTACTGCTATTCCAGGAATTCGTGAAGATGTAGTCGACATCATGCTTAACCTCAAAAATATTCGTATTAAGTCACATTCTGATGCGCCTGTTGAACTTTACCTTGAAATCAAAGGCTCAGAGCAATCTGAGAAAGATGGCGATAAACGTGTAGTCGCCGGCGATATTAAACTTCCAGCCGAAGTCGAAATCGCTAATCCAAATCAAACCATCTGCCATATTGACGATCCAAAATACGTCTTAAAGATGCATTTCATCGTCGACACTGGTAGAGGCTACCTCACGATTGAAAGGTCTAGCGAAGAGCGTGTCCATACTGATATGATCGCCCTAGATGCTGTATTCTCACCAGTCTTACGTGTGCGCTACAAAGCAGAAAACACCCGTGTTGGTCAGGATACTAATTTACAACAACTAGCCCTAACAGTAGAAACAGATGGCACTATCACCCCAAGAGAAGCATTTGAGGAAGCTGCTGCTATTCTAGTTAATCAATACACAGCCCTTGCTGGTAGCACCACCGTCGAAAGCGCACCAGCCCCAGGCAATAATCCAGAAGAAGAGGACACTGGGCTAATGCTTCCAATCGAGGAGCTTGGTCTTTCTGCCCGTACCGCTAATGCCCTTACTAATAACGACATTAGAACCGTTCGCGACTTAGTAATGCTTTCGGATTCCGATCTGAAAGAGCTAAAAGGTTTTGGCGCAAAAGCTCTGGACGAAGTTAAGGAAAAAATAACGGAGTTAAATATTTAAAATGCATCGCCACGGAATAAAAGGCCGCAAGTTCGGCCGCGAAACCGATGAGAGAAACGCACTCACCCGCGGGCTGATGTGTTCTCTAATCGAACATCAATCAATTACAACCACAATTAAGAAGGCAAAAGAGATCAGACCTAAGCTAGAAAAGCTTATCACCGTCGCTAAAAAAGGTGGCTTGTCTAACCGCCGCCTGCTCATTTCTCGCTTGAATAGCATTGAAATGGCAGATTTACTTATGGACGTTATTGCTCCACAAGTAAAACATGACTCTGGCTATCTTCGTATCGAAAGAGCTGGATTTAGAAAAGGCGACAATGCCGAGCTTGCAACCATCTCATTTGTCGACGATATTGAAATCAAGGAGGACAAGTAATGAAAACTTATTCTCAAAAACAGGCAGAAGTAAGCCGCGAGTGGTATATTATTGACGCTAATAGTCAGCCACTAGGTAAGCTTGCCGTCATTATTGCAGACAAGCTAATTGGCAAGTCAAAGGTTACATATACTCCACACATTGATAATGGCGACTATGTCATCGTTATTAACGCTAAGGATCTCAAAGTAACCGGCAACAAAATGACCGACAAGATGTATTATCGCCACAGCGGTTTTCCAGGTGGAATCAAGGAGCTAACCCTTGCACAAATCATAGAAAAAGACCCAGGCTATGCCATAAAAGAGGCCGTACGAGGTATGCTTCCAAAAAATAAACTAGCAGCTGACAGAATAAAGAGGCTTCGTGTCTTTGAAGGTGCCGAGCATACACATGCTGCACAAAACCCAAAGGAGATTAAATAATGGCAGGAAAAGATACATATATTTACGGTTTGGGCCGTCGCAAGGCTGCGACTGCTCGCGCCCGTCTCTATAAGGGTAAGGGTAATATTACTATCAATGGTAAAGATGCACTAGAATATCTTTCTGGTGACAAGTCTAAACTTGCAGAAATCACTGATCCGCTAGCCCTGGCACAAAAGCAAAAAGATTACGATATCACCATTGTAGTCTCTGGTGGTGGTCTAGCTGGACAGGTAGATGCTATTAAGCTTGCAATTTCTAAGGCAATTACTACTGAGGCACCTGATCTTCGTCCAGTGCTTAAAAAGGCCGGCTTCATCAAGCGTGACCCACGTGAGAAGGAGCGCAAGAAATACGGTCTACGTTCTGCCCGTAAGAAAGAGCAGTTCAGTAAGCGTTAAATCACCATTAAAAATCACCCCGAAAAGGGGTGATTTTTGTTAATCTGGACGAACAATATAAGATCTACACATAAAAGTATCCTGGGAATCTACGTAGGCTAGGTCTTGGTCTATAAAATCACCGCACTCCGTAGAATAAATCGTCTCCGCATTTTCTTCGCTAAGAGCTTGCTCCTCTCGAAACTGTTTGTAGATAATAGCCTGCCGCTCCTGCTTAGAACCAGTTAGATAATATTCAGGTGGTTTGGGCGGAAACGGAAGCATCGTATCATAAACAAATTTAACCTCGAAATCATCATCGGAAAAATCCGCTTCGCAAGGCACGAGAAAAAGGTCAGTCTTCATCTTTTCCGTCAAAGGCACCTCACTTATTTCTACCACGCGCCCAGATTCTAAATCAAAAAATGAGAAATAGAACGTCCCAAGTGGAGTCACGATGTACCATAGCTGCTCACTATCATCTGGCATTACGATGGTAAAAATCACCATTTCGTCATAGTTATCGTAAAATTCATCGATTTCATCACCAGATTCAAAAGAAAGTAATACGCGATATCCGGTACAGAATTCCAGGTTTTCTACTAAAAGAGAAATCTCTGGATGGTCAGCCAAAGACTTGCCGAGATCAGCAAAAATCAGCTTCGAATCAACAGGGAAAAAGAATTGATTAATTCCAAAATCAGTATAATCATCGATAAGAGAAAGAAAAATTTTCTTATTTTCGTCCATAGTATTCCTCCTAAGGTTCTATTTGGCATCCACTGCCATCTAGTGTAATTATAGTATTTTTATCAGAATAGTCAATAATACGTCTCTGTTTGAAAAAACTACCGACAATATATACTATCAGTATTATGAAACACACCCTGGGTTTTTCACTGTTAATGTGTTATAATCATATCAAGCGGGGCAGTAGCTCAGTTGATAGAGCGTACGATTCGCATTCGTAAGGTCGTGGGTTTGATTCCCATCTGCTCCACCAAATATAGACTTAAAAAGCCGAGGCTAAAAACCTCGGCTTTCTGTGCATCATCAGGTTTATTTTATTGTAATGGTTTCAAGTACTTCTCTGCTAGATAGGCTTTAATCTTGCCATATTCTAGCGCTCTTTGTTTTTTAGCAATACTTTCAGCACTGAGTTTTAAGTCACTGTGCACAAAAGCAAGCTCAGCAGATACCTTAAAAAGGTGGCTACTCCACTCTCCATCATGAAACTCCAAGAAATCTTTATCATATTTTCCAGGAGTAGTACTATTTTCCACTCTGAAAAAAGGCGAGCGTGGGAACTTGACTTCCCCGGAGTATATCTTTGCAGGATTAAATAAATCTAAATTAAGTGGACTCACCGCCGCGAAAACCAGAATGTTACCCGAGCGATACCTAGTCTGAGCCATTGTTATACCATAGTTATTTGGCCCATCCAGGTCGGCATCATCTGCCAGACTCTGCTCAAAGCTTTTATGGCAATCACGGTAACTGTTGACGGCCGCAAAGACCAAAGAAATTACGTCATCATCATAAAAGAAATAACGAAAATTCGGATTTGGCTCCGGTAAGAAGAAATTTCGGCTCCAAATGTCATATTCTCGCCAGAATTGAATATGCTCATCATCCGGCACAGATGGCAACAGATAGTTAAAGGGCTTATCCGTCCCCATCGCGTGATACTTCGCAATCAATTTGATTGCATAAATAACTTCCTGAATCTTTTTGATTTGTTGTTCCATTTTTTACCCCCTTTTAAAAAAACAACACCTGATGATATAAAAGAACACCGGTTTGCACCAGTGTTCTAATTATACCACATTTTATAGATTTTGTCTAGATTTTTTTGACTTGAAGTGCATCTAGTTCGACTGGCGTCTCGCGACCAAACATCGAAACCATCACTTTTAGCTTACCTTTCTCGCTGTCAATCTCTGAAATCGTACCATCAAAGCCCTTAAATGGCCCATCAGTAATAGAAACAACTTCGTTTAGTGCGTAATTAACGGAGAATTTAGGATCTTCTACACCCATACGCTTCTTAATCTTGGCAATTTCTTTTTCAGAAACAGGGGTCGGCTGCGTACCAGTACCAATAAAACCTGTAACACCAGGTGTATTTCTCACAATATACCAAGTCTCATCTGATAGTTTCATTTCAACTAGAACATATCCCTGAAAAATCTTTCTATCAACCACTTTACGCTTACCATTTTTAATTTCAATTTGTTTTTCCTTAGGGACAAGCGCGTCAAAAATCTTACCTTTCATCTCAATTCCACCTACACGCTGCTTAATACTTTCAGCTACTTTATCCTCATAGCCAGAATAGGTAGAAATCGCGTACCACGCTCTTGTATCATCATATCTATTAACTGCCACAATAATTCCTTTCTTTTAACCTAATATTAATCCAAAAATCCACGTAAATAGTGCATCAAGTAGCATAATAATTGCAATAAATAACCCCGTATAAATGAAGATTGCTGCTACCATTTTCCAAGTCGACTTCCTAGACGGCCAGCGAACTTGTCTAATTTCCAGCCAAGAATCGTGAACATAATGTCTAAAAGCCACAAATGGACGAATCAAGATAAAAGGCTTTTTTTGAGAAGATGCTTTTTTTGGCTCATTTTTAATATTTTTAACCTTATGAGAGCTTAAATCTGGGCTTTTTTTAGTAAGATCGCTATCAGGTGCCACTTTGACCTTTGTCGTGGTCTGAGACGCCTCTAAGGCCTTTTCCTGAGGTTTCTCTCCTGGATCTTTGGCTTTAATTCGTGTAATTTTCGCCATTTTCTCCTTTCACTCCTATAAAAATAACCCTAACCGGGTCTGTCAAGTCAAGTATAGCAAAAATATCGCTAAAAGTAAAGACTTTTTCTTGTGGAAAAAATATGTTATCATAACTTCTAAGTTAGTGGGAGTACATTATAAAGTGAGGTGATTTACTTGGGTGCAGCAAAACATCTTTGGAATAATTTTGTCTCAATGACAGACATAACTTACGTTATTCGCCAAGGCTTCGTAGCTTGCGGAGTATACCAGCAAAACAGAACTATGCCCCCAGCGCATTCCATAGGCAATCCAAATCTCTCAACGGACGTGGAGGTATTACTGCGGCAGGAGTCCACAGCAGAACATTCAGCGAGAGTTGCAAATCTCCTATCAGAGTTCATCTTGTGGTATCCGTTGTTCTTCCAGGACATTGACGCATTTATGGCATTAAAAGTTGCTTTAAATCACGATATCGGCGAGGCGGTAGTAGGAGACGTATTAGATGATGGTACAAAAGCTCATGAGTTCAAAAAACCGCGTGAATGGGCAGCCGTAAAAGAATTTTATGCCAATTTACCACCGGACAAGATAGAGCTAGCATTAGACTACCATCGGCAATTCGACGAATCTAACACGCGTCTTGGACAGATGATTCGCATGGCAGATAAGGTTGATGCAGTTGGGCGCTTAATACTTTACGAAAAAATGGGCATGCGGGGCGACATCTATCATAAAAACCCGCCGTCCGAGCGTGACGAAATCTTTGCAAAGGAAATTCACACCGGTAACTGCACTGATGTCTGGGCAAGACACCTAAAATGGCTTTTTGAAAAAGAAGATTTTAGGCCTCAGGTCATAACAGTTGCCAAAGATTTTTTGGCGGCAGGCTTAGCATCTATTGGCAGAGAATTTTTTACCTGGTGGTAAACCTCACTAACTTAAAGTCCCATGAAGTTATGGGACTTTTCTTTTTTTATGTTATACTAGATTAAACGGAGGTAAATTATGAGTAAATTTGACGATCAGTATCTCGATCTCTGTGAGCGGGTACTGATTTACGGAGA
Organism: Candidatus Saccharimonadota bacterium; assembly: GCA_017405245.1. GTDB lineage: Bacteria > Patescibacteriota > Saccharimonadia > Saccharimonadales > Saccharimonadaceae > Nanosyncoccus. Next base: position 7,289 of record JAFRAU010000047.1, on the reverse strand, counting down.
AAGGGTGAGCAACAATCCGGAAGTCTTAAAGAAGAAAACTTCAAAATCTACCGGAACAAATATGCCAAATCACTACGCCCAGACGGTGAACCCTATCACAACTATTCGATTGCCTCACCAGGTGCTAGAATTTGACTTAGAGGAAGAGTTCCCAATCCTCACCACTAAATTTGTTGGTTTTAAAAGCGCCGTGCTAGAACTTCTCTGGATTTATCAGGCCCAGAGCAATGACGTTCGCTGGCTACATGAGCGTGGTGTCCATATCTGGGACGAGTGGGAAATCCCAGAAGACGGAAAATACATGGGTAAAGATTTCAAAAAACTATATAAAGACGCTGGCATCAAGGAAGACCCCGCTCATTCTATCGGTACAGCCTATGGTTGGATTGTTAAACGCTACCAGCTCATAGAGAGCTTAATCGAAACCTTAAAAAATGATCCAAATAACCGTCGTATGGTAATGTCTCTCTGGCAAAACGAATTCTTAAACACCGCAGCTCTTCCTAGCTGCGTCTGGAACTCTGAATGGAACATTACAAATGGTCGACTAAACGTACTTGTTAATTCACGCTCTACTGACATTCCTCTGGGTTTGCCTTTTAATATTGCCCAGTATGCGGTCCTCTGTTATCTAATCGCCCAGGTTGTAAATGTCCGCCCGGGAAAAATGACCTTCGTCTCTAATGATGCACATATCTACGAGAACCAACTAGACGGCATCCGTGAGCAACTTCGTCGACGGGACGAGATTGTCCGTCGCGAAGGAAGAACAATACCAGCACCAAAATTATGGATTAACAAAGATATCAAAGATTTTTTCAAGTTTGACAACTCCAAAGAGCTAAAAGACATTCAGCTCATCGAGTATAAGCATATGGGCAAAATAAGCATGCCAGTTACAGCCTAGGAGGAAAAATTGAGTTTTTCGATTATTGCAGCAGTTGGAAGAAATAGGGAACTTGGTAAAAATGGCAAGCTCCTGTTCCGCCTACCAAATGATTTAAAGTTTTTTAAAAAAACCACCATGGGACATCCTATTCTAATGGGACGTAAGACTTTTGAGAGTCTACCAGGTATATTGCCCGGCAGAAAACACTATGTCATAAGCAGAAGTATGTCAGAGAAAGAAGGCGTAGTTGTCATAAATGACCTATCAACCTTTATTGATAACAATAAAGACACCACTGAGGAAATTTTTGTCATCGGTGGCGGCATGATTTATTGGGAACTGATTAAATTTGCAAACAAAATTTATTTAACCGAAGTAGACGCAGAAGATAAAGACGCTGACACCTTCTTTCCAGAATTCAATAAAGAAAACTATAAAAAAACCATTTTAGGAAGGGGCATAGATCATGGTATAAAGTATACTTTTACCTTATACGAGAAGTTAAAATAGGAGAAATTATGAAGAAAGATCCAGTTTTTGAGTTAATCAATCAAGAAAAAAGAAGGCAGCGCGAAGGTCTAGAACTAATACCTAGCGAAAACTACGTATCAAAAGGAGTACTTAGTGCCATGGGCTCCGTACTCACAAATAAGTACTCCGAGGGTTATCCAAGTTTTACGGGCATCACGAAAGATGAGTTATGGGACGAGAACAAAATATCTGAAACTATTCTAGAAAACTATCGTTATTACGGCGGACAGGTTAACGTTGATAGGATTGAACGCCTAGCTATTGAGCGGGCGATGAAGCTCTTTTCCGCCGACCATGCCAACGTCCAGCCACACTCTGGCGCCAATGCCAATGAAGCTGTTTATTTTGCTTGGTGCGAACCAGGAGATAAGATTCTAGCCATGAATCTCGCTCACGGTGGTCATCTGACGCATGGTTCTCCCGTTACGCGTAGTGCTAAGATATACAAATTTCTAGCTTATGGCACCACTGCTGACGGTGATATTGATTATGACGAACTAGAAAAGTTAGCAGTATCAGAGCATCCAAAAATTATCCTTATTGGCTATTCCGCATTTATGAAAGTCCCAGATTTTAAGAGGGTAGCAGAAATTCGAAAAAAAGCCGAGAAATCTGCCGGACACGAAATTCTACTCATGGCCGACATGGCTCACGTTGCCGGGCTAATTGCAGGTGGAGTACATCCTAATCCATTAGATTTTGGATTCAATGTCATGACTACCACAACCCATAAGACCCTGCGCGGGCCGCGCGGTGGATTAATCCTTTCTCGGGGAAATGTTGCATCTCCACTTAAAAAACCAGAGAAAAGTCTAGCAAATCTTCCTATCCTAATTGATAGAGCTGTCTTCCCAGGGACACAGGGCGGTCCACTAGAACATGTCATTGCTGCCAAGGCTGTCGCCTTCTATGAGGCAATGCAACCAGAATTTAAGCAGTACGCAGGCAATATTGTAAAAAATGCCAAAGCCCTCGCCAAAGAATTAATAGATCGCGGATTCATTTTACAAGGTGGCGGCACAGAAAACCACTTAATTCTCATAAACGTTAAGGAGAGTTTTAACGTTTCTGGCAAAATGTTTGAAAAAGCTCTTGATAAAGTAGGACTTACCCTTAATGCTAACGCCCTTCCAGAGAACAAACAGGCTGCATTCAGGCCGTCCGGTGTACGTCTAGGTACTCCTGCCATCACTACACGCGGCATGGGCGTAAAAGAAATGGCAAAGATTGCCGACTGGATGGAGCGGGTTGCAAAAATCTGCGTCAAAATCGAAGATGAAGAAAAACTGGATGACGCAAGCTTCAAAAAAGACTTTGACGATATTCGCTCAGAAGTAAAAACTCTTGCACTTAAATTCCCGCTTCCAACGGAGGGTTAGTCGTCAGGCTAGCCAACCTATGAGCAAGTCATTAATGTTGTCTAATATCAAATCAGGCAACAAGACTCAAAAAGCGCCGAGAAAAGTTCGGCGCTTTTTAGCAAGCTAATCTCAGAAAATGTATTAGTCTACAACTTCTACACCCATAGAGCGAGCTGTACCAGCAACAACTTTTACCGCGCCATCCAGGTCGACAGCATTAAGTTGTGCCATCTTCTTGTTGGCAATATCTTCAAGTTGAGCACGGGTAATTTTACCAACCTTATCTAGGTTAGGCTTACCAGATCCTTTCTGAATCTTAATTGCTTCACGAATAAGATCATCAACTGGCTGACCAAGACAAACCCAGTCAAACGTACGATCTTCGTAAACTTTAATATGAACAATAACGTTTTTGCCCATAAAGTCCTTAGTCGCTTCGTTAAATGGATTGATGAAGTCCATCATGTTAAGACCCCATTGACCAAGAGTAGAGCCTACCGGAGGACCTGCGGTGGCCTTGCCACCAGGAATACGAAGTTTAAGATTGCCGATGCATTTTTTTGCTTCTGCCATAATAATATATCCTAATTCTTAAATTTAATAAAAATCAGTGCGTAACTCATTTATTATATCAAATTCTAGTCTCTTTGTAAAGAATATAGCGGCCGCAACGACTCATTAGCGATTGCAACGACCCATTAGCTACTCACATCTACAAATCTGCGACAAAATTATCAAGCGTTTCGAATATTTCATAAAATATATTGCTATTTTTGTCAATATCTGTTATACTAAAAATGTAACTCGTAGTTTGAACATTAACAGGAGGTGATGAATTTGATAAGACTACAAGATCACATTATTGACGTAGAAGAAGGGGGAAAATCGTTCAAAGATGTGACACCATTACTCATGGACGGAATGCTGTTTAGCAGAGTAGTAGACGGGATGTTAGCCGAAATTGACAATGAAGATTTTGACGTCTTGGTCTCCCGTAAAGAGTCCGACGCATTTGCTTTTGCGGCTGCTCTCGCACAACATACTACGACGCCACTAGTAACAATAGCGCAGCCTGGCGTTTTGAAAGGCGAAAAGGAATCTATTTCCTATTATGCGCACCATCAAAACGAAGAAGCGTCTCTGGAAATCTTAAAAAGCGCAAGGAAGGCAGTAGACGGCAAAGAAGTCATCATTATTGATGACAACCTCGTGAGTGGACAGATTAATTTAGCCGAGAAAAATTTGATTCAGGAATTGGGCGGAAATGTTTCGATGATGCTGTTTTTGACAGCAGACTCAAAAAAAGACGGCAGAACAGTTTTAAATGCAGCTGGCATTCCGCACAAAGTATTCCATGTATATTAAGGGGGTGGCATATGAAGACGACGAAATTTTTTCAGGAACTATTGATGACAGCTAATGGCGGGCACGAGCGCGCAGCAGATGACGCATTTATTGCTACCATGCGGCAGTTTTCGAGAGAATTTAATGAATCAGAAAACGAGCTGATGGGACATACATCGCCCTCAAAGGCTATCGAGAAGGGCCGGCTATTCATCAAATGCCGGGATATGGATGGAGTGAGTGACGAGCCGTCCGATTTGCGGTTAATCGAAGTCGGAATCGGCGGTTCTTGGTTCATCCTACCGGACCGCCCGGCTATCTACTTGTACAGTGACCTCGACCCCGTTAGAAGCAGCTTCTATTATCTGGGCGAAAATGACGGTGAGGTCATCTACGAAGTCATCCACACAATTAGCGACGTTTTCGTCGCGTAAATCACCTTCCTAAAAAGGGCCGTGTTTTATACACGGTCCTTTTCTTGTTTGCTACTATAAACTAGTTATAGAGATTTTCGACAGCAATTGATGGTCCCATAGAAGTAGTTAAGAAGATAGACTTCACATATTGACCCTTGATAGAAGCTGGTCTTTGGCCTTTTAGGGAATTAAAGAAAGTCTCAGCATTTTCTAAGAGCTTCTCTTCGCCAAAAGAGACCTTTCCAAGACCAATATGCACAATAGACTGCTTATCCACGCGGTATTCCACCTTGCCAGCCTTAGCTTCTTTAACGGCTTTTTCAACATCCGAAGTCACCGTACCGGCCTTTGGATTTGGCATCAAACCTTTTGGACCAAGAAGCCTAGCAAATTTACCAAGTTTTGGCATATATTGCGGCATGGAGATAAGTACATCAAAATCAATTACACCCTTTTCAAGCTGTTTTAGAAATTCCTCATCAGCAGCAATATCAGCTCCCGCAGCCTTAGCCTTTTTAGCTTCATCGAGCGGAGCAAAAACTGCAACACGTACAGTCTTACCATTACCATTAGGCAACACAATAGTCGCACGAATATTCTGATCAGCCTGACGTGGGTCAACACCTAACCTTATGTGCGCTTCCATAGTAGCATCGAATTTAACCGGGCTAGTCTTAATTGCAAGCGAAACTGCTTCTTTTAGGGAGTACACCTTACCTTTTTCGACTAGTTTATAAGCTTCCTGGTACTTCTTACCACGGCGCTCAATCAAAGGACGCACCTTTGGAGCAGCACCTTTTGGCTTGCCAGCTTCCGCGGCGGCTTTTTCAGCTCTCTCTTGCTTCTTCGCTTGGCGCTCTTCCTCAGCCTTCACCTCTTCAATGTGTTTTTTGGACTTTTTGCCAGATTTAGCAAATTTTTGCTCATTTTCCGCATTTTCTGCGGCCTTCTTATCGCCGTCAGCAACGTTTTCTGCGTTTTTGGCGTCATCAGCCACCTTCTCAGCTTCCGCACCTGTATCAGCCTGAGAAGCACCTTCTACGCTATTTTTAAGTTTTTTGGCATCATCTTCTGCCATTTTCTTCCTTTCCGTGGTATTAACGGCCCTTTGGCCTCCCATCAATTTACTAATAACTAAATTATACCTTATTTTATGATATTTTACAAGTGATTCTAACTAGATTATCAATAGAGCAGTGGTCATGATATAATATGACCATGATTAAGATAATCGCAGGTGGCAAAAAATCAAAAAATTGGGTGCTACAAGCCCAGGAAGAATATGTAAAACGCCTAAAAAAGCCTTACGACGTAGCATTTCAATATTACGATGAAGACAAAATCGCCGCATTAACCACTAATTGGCCATTTAAGTCCGATGAATACGTTATCTTGCTAGACGAGCGGGGAGAAATTATCGGCTCGCCTGAGCTCTCCTCGAAGCTAGAACAGCAGTTTATTTCTGGGAAAAAAGTTGTATTTATCATCGGCGCAGCCTTCGGTGTACCAGATGAGATCAGAAAAAAGGCAGATTTTGTACTATCTGTTTCAAAAATGGTTTTCCCACATGAGTTAATGCGTGTTATCCTCTCAGAACAAATCTATCGCGCTCAGGAAATTAGTCGCGGCGGCAAATATCACCATAATTAGTAAAATTGTGGCAGCATCGAAGCTACACCTCTTAGAAGTAGTCTCTTTCAATAGCTCCATATTGATTTTTTGAACTATTATGTTATAATGAATAAAGGCTTGCGCTTATCAAAGGAGGTGGTGATAAATGGAAACATTTAAAGAAATGAGCAGCAGGCAGCTCATTGAAAGAATCAGAGTAATCGTAGACTACACTATACGGGAAGATTGTTGCATCATTGAAGAAGTCAATGTTAAAGATTTCGAAAATGACCCCTGGCTTAAAAAGAAGGGGAACTCCGGCATAATTCTTCTTACGCCAAGGTATGGCACCTTAGTAAGTGACCCGGAAAAAGCCGGGTTGTACTTCAAAATCAGAGAATCCTATTTCCGCTTGTTTTATAAACATAGCGAAAACAAAACCGGTGAAACATTAATCCATTCCTATCTGAGAAGTTACACCGACCTTGTGCGTTTACGGCTCGCAAGTCAGAGGGTAAAAAAGATAGTAGACGGACGATATGACGCGGTAAATTTCTACCTTGACGACATCCCGGAAGAGCTTATCGACATCAGCAGTCATTTGCTAATCAAAGAATTGCTCTTTAACCCTATTATTAAGCTGAGTAATCTAGTCCGCAAAAACCGTCTCGAAGAAATTTTAAGTGAGGGACTAGGTATGCATCTCTACCTCATAGAGGAAGAGCCATTCACGGACTACGAACGAAGCATTTTTCAGACCGCACTTCTCCCCAGCCTTTATCGTAAAGAGCCGCGCTTAGACCGACGTCGTATCGGCATTAATGGTATGTGGTACGAGATAAAAGGCAAATTCGAGGAGAGGAAGGACGAATTAGACGATTCAGATTATGAGCAGCTACTAGAAGACCTCGACGGTAAACTCATCAAAGTACTTACAATGCTTCGGTGCAAAAACAACGATTACATCTGATATTAAGGCGCAGTTATAAGGACTGCGCCCATACAACTTTCACAACCTATGCAACATTTCGGCAGGGGTTCTATAACTTATACTTAAGTGTATACGATGGTAGTTATAAAAGTCAATATAAGATAGTATTTTGTCGTCCATCTTCTTTAATGATTCGCTCTCTAAAT
>JAFRAU010000046.1 GCA_017405245.1 Candidatus Saccharimonadota bacterium | reverse complement strand
TCAGACCCAAAAAGTCAATACGTAGTAAAACTGGTGGGGAGTGAAACAAGGCGAAAAGATGGTTTGAGAAGTAGTAACCCGACGAAATATGTTCAGGCGAACCTGTGAAAAGGGAGTGCGATATAGCACGTAAATCTTCCCAAAGCACCTTACACCTTCCATCCTGTAATTTATTAAATCTCATATAAACCCCATTTATCGCCCTGCTCAATTACGAGCAGGGCTTTCCTTTTTTCTAAGTTCTAAACGATACTTTAATGTGGTATAATTAAAGTGTTCCAGCATTCAAATCTATAACAGGTCTGCCCCTAACGAGGTAAGTAAAGAATTAAATCCCGAGCGGAACACCCGCTCCAGTCGGTTTAACCGCCTGCTATAGAAAGTGAGTGCTGGAACACCCATTGCGGGTGCCCCGCCTAGTTTAGGAGAAAATCCCGCCTTAATATTAAATTGAAGCGGGCTTACCGCTGGAGGAAAATTATAATGAATGAGAAATACGAAGCGGCGAGCAATGCCGAAGCGTCTAATAGTAAAGAGACGGGATGGGAATCCGTTGCCGCAATGGCTGATGAATTTCAGGGTGGCAAAACAACTGAAACCAAAACCGCTAAAGCAGAAAAATTAAACGCAGACAACAACGTCTACCGTGAAATTGCCAAAAATGCACTAAAGAATTGGAATGGTCTTTCCGACGAAGAAGCATCAGAAAAAGTGGCTGGTGTGAGTGTTGAGGAGTTAGAGAATCAAGTTTATGCTGAGGATTCGATTAAAGCCGCCATTGATGGCATTAGCAATGTTCTTAATAAAAAAGGCAAAATATCTGTTAAAATGGGCGAAGACGGCATTTTACGCAAGACCGACGAAAAAATCGTTGCGGAATGGAATGAGCAGGAAGAACTGCTTGATAGTATTTTGTCTGGCGATAAGCAGGATGCATCATTTACAGAATTGGGTAATCAGATACAGCATATGCTCGAGGCACGCCACGATATTGAAGATGATTACTTTGAGGAAGATTTTGTACTTGATGTCCTAGATAACATACATACCGACTGGATTGAGCATAATTCTAAAAAATTCTTCGATGAAAAGAGAGTGGATAAACAATATCAGTTTATGCCACTAGACCTCATCGGGTTTAAGGAGGCAATGGCTGACAATATATTTCTGGAGCCAATATTAGAAGCCGCAGGCGTGAATATTCCAGATGACATAACGCTCGAACAGGCATATAACGATAAACGGAATAGATTTGCAAGAAACTGGAAATTAGAAGAGGCTGTAATCAAAGATGGTGCAGAGCCAGATGACGGGTATTCATCTAGAAGCGGTCTCGCACAAACTATGTTCAGCAGCAATTTCCCACAAAATAAGGTGCCAGAAAACTTACGGAACGTATATGACGCTTTAGGAGATGAAGCCACAGCCGGTAGAGTAATCAACCAGGTAGGGCAAAAATCGGAAGATATAGTCTTCTCCTATTAACGGCTAATAGCCCCTCTCGTAGCCTCTCCGTGGCTTAGAGGGGCTATTTTGTGGTATAATAGTAAATAGAATATTGGGCAATTATATCTTTAAAAAGGAGACCTTTATGGCATTACAGCTAACCAACGAATGGGACAAAGTATTCGAAAAAAGCGACAAAGTAAACCACAGAAAGGTTTCTTTCAAAAACCATTTCGGAATTGAAATAGCGGCAGATTTATACGAACCAAAAGAAAGAAACGGTAAGTTGCCGGCAATTGCTATTTCTGGACCATATGGTGCAGTTAAAGAGCAGTCATCTGGCCTCTACGCTCAAACCTTAGCGGAACGCGGTTTTTTGACT
>JAFRAU010000045.1 GCA_017405245.1 Candidatus Saccharimonadota bacterium | reverse complement strand
CTTTACTGCTGCGGCTAATCCTCCGTATGTGGGGTATACGTTAAAGTTCAATCCTAACATTGATGGCGCCGGAGGGTCAGGGTCTGGTAGTGATATTGCATCCAATATGCCAGCTACTATGACAGAAACCGTCATGGCTACATCCTACAAGTTTACGGTACCGGATACTATACCGACTAGACCAGGATACAGATTCATTGGATGGAGCAGAACTGCGGCTCATACTATGGGCACACCGTCAGCAGGAGATACTGGTTCTGGGACAGATAATCTCTATGTAGCAGGAGATAAAGTAGAAGTAGTGGCGGAAGATATGTCTGATCTATCTGATGTTAAAGCAGAGGCTACTATCTATGCCATCTGGGCTAACGAATATACTTACACCATTACCTATAACTGTAATTCTGGAAGTGGTTGTCCTAGCAACTTCTCAACCAGTGAGATTACTAGCACCTATACTTATACGATTAGCAGTACTGAGCCTACCCGCTCCGGGTATAACTTTACTGGCTATCTAGGGTCTGATAGTACAACGTATCAGGCAGGAGGAACAGTATCACTTAGCAGTAGTAAATTGTCCGTAACACTGACGGCACAGTGGGAACAATCTGCCCCGGCATTCTTTACTATTACTTACATGCAAGATATGACACCTAGTGTCTGTGCTTCGGCCACTACTCCAACCAAATCAGCTACTACGTCAGACACTACTGGTGCACGTGATGGAAATACTAGTTACGTGCCAGAAACTACCTTAATAGATTATCGTGGTACAGACGGTACTGGTACCGCTAGCTCTCCTGCTACTGGCTCAAACATCAGAAGCTACACGGTTAGAAAGCTTGCCGATGGCAATTGTTGGATGAGTGAGAATCTTAAACTGACTCTCACCAACAATCAGCCAGTCTTAGTCGGCACTTTCTCTGGCGGAGAAACCAGTTGGACTCCAACAGGAGACGGAGCAGGAAACGACTATAACGAGGCAATTAAGGCTAACACTACTGTTAATGGCCGAAGTGAATGGCATTACCCATGGTATGCCGCTACGGCTGGACAAGGTACGCAAACGGAAAACCCTACCATTTCCCAATCCATTTGTCCTAAGGGTTGGAAACTGCCTAATGGTGGTGCTAACACTGCACCAAGTTTCCAGAGTCTGGTGGATACGTATGGTATAGGAACTACTGGCTCTACTAAGCTTCAATCCGCTCCACTATCCTTCTACTATGCTGGCCGCTACCTCTCAGGTCGTCAGGAGGAGACGTCGGCCGGCTACTACTGGTCAGCTAGTCCTTATACTAGCGATAGTAACCGCGCGTACAATCTGCGCTTCAGTAGCAACTCTGTTGACCCCCAACGCAACTACGATAGTAAGTCGGCAGGAGAATCAGTCCGTTGCGTCGCTATTCCTTAGGACACGGAGAGATAAGCCGAATGCCTTAATAGCGTTACGCTGGGGATTAAGTGCCGAGCTAACCACGTACAAATGGTAAGCATCGGTACTAGAATCTGTCGACGTAGACCACCAGTAGCCGTTCGCGCCCTGATAGTACAGGTTGCTATTACCCCAGTAGTAGTTGCCGGATAATATATACGAAAGCGGATACCGGCGGGCTTTGGTGGAACCAGTGGAGTTGTTATAAGGTTTTAGTTTGACAGGGGTGGGGAGGCAAGTGCAGGTAATTTCCGGTTCATAATGAGATTTAGACCAGATTTGCGAACGTAAAAATTACAACACCAAAGCGTGTTGTAATTTTTACCTGTGAGCAAGTCCCTGAACCGGAAATTGCCTGCGCTTGCCAACCCCGCCCCAAAAAACTATTTACTCACACTCTCTTTTTCCGCCCCATTATTAATCGCCCTAATAGTCGGATATTCGTCAATCAAAACCTTAATACATCCAGCAATCGGAATAGAGATAATCGCGCCAACTAGCCCAAACATATACATGCCTATCACAATCGAAATAAGTATAATTAGCGGCTTTAAGGCAAGGGAATTACCTTGGATACGTGGAGAAATAACGTTGCTTACAATCTGTTCGTAAACAATGTAGAAGATAAGGAAAGAAAGACCCGCAAACGGAGCAGAGAAGAATAAGATTAGAGAAACCAGTACCGTTGTAATAATTGGTCCAAACATCGGAATGAGGTAGAAAATCATTGCGAGTACTCCCATCGGAAATGCGAGTCCAGAAGAAAATCCAAATATAATTGAAAGGATAAATACTACTAATCCGACTACGATACCATCAAGAATTGCTACTGTCACCTGCCCAGTAACGTATCTAGATACGACGTTAGCCAGTTTGCCGCTAATTCTACGATATTCACCTACACCATTGTCACTCTTAGCACCCACTTTGTGCCAAAAACTTTCAAGCAGTGACGGCCCTTGTGTCAAGAATAGAATCGTCAACACTATCACCAGAATCAGACCAGTCAAGAAATTAGCAACTGTACCGATACTTGCAAACACCGTCTGAGGCAGAGACGACATGAAACTATTTGCCGTTTCCTTAATCCAGGTCATAATCTGTGCCTTGGTATCATTAATGCCAAACATCCTACCAAAATTATCGATTCCGTCCCATGAAGAAAGTGTATTTTGTACTTGCTCTGGGGCCGTACTCAAAAACTTTGAAGTTTCTTTTACGACAACCGGGCCAATCACCATCAATGCTAACACAATAATGACTACAACACCACTTACTACTAGCCCCGCAGAGAGCCCTAGTCTACTTTTCTTCTTATTTAGCGCCGTATCAACTTTTTTAACTAGTGGCCATAATGCTAGTGCAAGAAACAGTGCCGCACCGACAATCAGAAGCCCTGTAAACGCCGTTTCAATAAAGAGTAGTGCAAGAAAAATTACTAAAAGTACCAACCAAAATTTTGTTAGCGTTTTAGTGTCAATCTGAATCGTCTTAGACATAGACCTCCTTAGTTATTACTATTATAGCTTAGCCATAATAATTTTTCAAGAAAGTATCCCTAAATTGATAAAACTTCCCATCCATAATACTTTGCCGTATCTGCTCAGTTAATCTCACAATAAATCTCACATTATGCATCGAAGCAAGATTATAATATTTTTGTTTAAGTTGTACGTCCCCGGATTTCCATAAGGCTCGAAGTTGCCCCCTGGTATACCCCGCCTTACAAGTCGGACAGTCGCAGTATGCATCAAGCGCTTCCGGAGAATCCATAAACTTTCTAAGGTTAATATCACCATGAGCCGTATAGATTTTACCATGCCTCGCCTCTCTCGTCGGCGCCACACAATCAAAAGTATCTGCCCCCATCTCCGTTCCTACAAAAATATCATCCGGCCGTGAAAGCCCTAGCAGATGTTTTGGCTTTTCCTCTGGCAATTCTTCGTCACACCAACGTAATATTTCCCCAAGGTCTTCTTTTAAGAACGCACCACCTAGCCCAAATCCATCAAAGGCTGTTCCGCCTACCGTCATTTTGCCTAGCACTCTCGCCGTAGAGCGTCTCAAATCTTCCCACCGTCCACCCTGCAAAACACCATAGAGCGATTGCCTATATCCCAACTCGTCACGATGCATTAAATGCGAAGATAGACTGCGCGCAGCCCATTCCTCAGTCCGTTTTAAAGCTGCGACATTATAATCATAGTCATCCGCTAAGCTCGTTAACTCGTCAAAAGCCATGTGTATATCTGCTCCGATTTTACACTGAATCTCCATAGATTCTTCTGGACCAATAAAATCAAGCTCGCCGTCAAATGGATCAATGAAATCCACTCCTTTGTCACTCACCTTTGCCAAGCGTTCTTTGTGTGCAGTATTAGTCACTGCTTTTTTTCGCTCCATGGATACCACTTTACCGAGTCCAGAGCCAAGTGACATCACCTGAAACCCCCCACTATCAGTTAGTGTCGGCCCATTCCACCCAGAATAAGAAGCCAGTCCCCCTGCTTCGGCAATTTCTGCGGATTTTTTTCTAAGATGATACCCATTTGATAGCATCGCCTGGGCATTTACTGACCGCAAATCTTCTGGCGTCATAAACTTCACCTCTGCTTTTGTGCCTACCACCATAAAAGCCGGCGTCAAAATATCTCCATGCGGAGTATGTATCACCCCAGCTCGTCCGAGAGCACCGCCTACCTTTTTCTTAATCTCAAAAGAAAATTGGCTGTTACTATTATCTGCTAACTTAGCCACCATTTTGTCCTCTATCTTAGCGAGAAAGCTTTTTGAACTTCGAGTAGCTTCGCATCAGCCACTTCATTAGCATAGGCCTCACCACTTTCAAGCAGCTCAAATACTTCCTCATCAGAAATCGCCGCAATATTTTCCTGAAAACTTGTTAAGAAAGTTGAAACTGACGTCGCCACTTTTTTCTTTAAGTCACCGTAATGCGACTCACCTTGCCATGTAGAAATAACGTCTTGAAGCGGGAAATCATTAACTAGCGCCTCAATTTGTAGTAAATTAGAAATTCCCGGCTGCTTAAACATGTCAAATGATACTTTCCCAAGGCTATCCGTAGTTGCAGACATAATCTTTTTTGCCGCCTTTTCCGGATCGTCAGAAAGCATTATTTTACTATTCAGAGAATTAGTAGACTTGCTCATCTTTTTCTCAGGATTCACTAAATCCCGAATCCTGACGCCCATCCCAACACCCATAAACGCGACTTGTGCTTCCGTTTTTTCTGGTACGGTCAAAATCTCACCGTATTTATGATTAAAACGCATTGCAATGTTACGCGTCAACTCAATATGCTGAAACTGATCCTCACCCACAGGCACATACGAAGCCGAATATAGCAAGATGTCTGCCGCCATTAGTACCGGATAATCAAAAATACCAACATTAACGCTCTCTTTTCCGTCACTCTTATCCTTGTATTGCGTCATCCGTTTTAGTTCACCCATATTCGCGACGCAGTTCAAAATCCAACACATCTCACTATGCGCCGGCACAAAGCTCTGACGATAAACGTGTACGTTCTGATTAAGTTTTAGTCCCGCCGCTAGATAATATTTGATAGAAGTAAGAACATTCTTCTTAAAATCACCGTCTACCTCGGAAATAATCGAATGTAAGTCCGGAATAAAAATATTGACATTGTAATCTTTACTGTATTTATTCGAGAGTCTCACCATTGGAAGCATTGCACCCAAAAAATTACCAAGAGTCGGCTCACTATTTACTCTAATTCCAGTCAGAATCGTTTTCATACTTTTATTTTATCACAACCTATGCTAAAATAAAAACGTAAAGTCTAAGAAGTATATATCTACACACCTGAATATTCATCTTGACTTTAAGGCTAATCTATGGTATTATATAGTTATGGGGTGTTAGCTCATCCGGTAGAGCGCAGCTATGGCATAGCTGAGGTGGCGAGTTCGAGTCTCGCACACTCCACCATAATTCACTACAAGATAGCAAATAGCAGTACCGCAGGGCGGTGCTTTTTACTTTTAGGTAATTTTATAGTATAATAATTTTATGATAATTACAGGTAAAAAATTCAGCAAACCTGAAATGTCACGCGTCAAAAACGGCGACATTATTTTGCAAGAGACTAAGCCCGACGAAAGAAAACGCCTCGATTTGCTAATGACAGAAAGAACTAGCAAATTTAACCGCAGCACCATCCAAAACTTTATTAAATCAGGCTATGTCACAGTTGATGGCAAGATAGTTACTCGACCTAACACCGAAATAGTCGTAGCTACTTACAAAAATGGCGAAAAAATCAACCTAACCCCTCAAATTTCTCTAAACCTCCCAGAAAAAAAGCGGTCAGAGCTTCCTAAATCACAGGTTATCTATGAAGACGACAACGTCCTAGTCATAAATAAGCCTACGGGACTTCTTTCTATGGCAAAAGGGGAATATACAGAAGAACCCACACTAGAAGATTATGGCCTGCTTGTTCACCGCTTAGACCGCGATACATCTGGTGCAGTAATTTTAGCTAAAAATGAAGGGGCGAGGAGTATGCTCAGAAAGCAATTCCAAGATCGCAAAGCTCACAAAGTTTACTACGCCATTGTGGAAGGAACTCCAAAAGAAAAAATGGCTAAAATCGATCTGCCAATCACTAGAAATCTTAAAAAACCAACCACCTTCATGGTCGACCCTAAGGGAAAACCTGCCGAAACAATCTACAAAGTCCTAAAAGTAAACAGTAATTCTAATTTGTCACTTCTTGAACTTAGGCCTATTTCTGGCCGCACTCACCAACTTCGCGTACACCTACGCTATATTGGTTGCCCAATCTTAGGCGATAGAATTTACGGAAAAGCAGCAGCAAAGACAAAAAAGACTGGACCAAATACCACCAATAAAAAGGCAGCTGCTGCTCAACCTTCTCGTCTCTTCCTTCATGCTGGCTCTCTTGAAATCACTATCCCAGGCGAAACTTCTGGAAAACGTGTTACTTTTTCTGCCCCCCTCCCATCAGAATTTGAAAAAGAGATGGAAAAGTAATGTTTTTTAACTCAGCAGATGAATATAGAAAAATATGCAAAAACACCGGATTTGCTATTTTTGTAGCATCTAAGCTTTATGATTTACCCATCTCCCAGACGATTACCATTAAACCAGATAATCGCGACAAAATCACCGTCGAAAAAGTCCGGGAAATAATTGCACTCTGCGGAACTAGGCAATCAAATGATTATTACATTGTAATTTTGTCTGCCGAAAAAATGAACGAGCAAGCCCAAAATGCCTTGCTAAAACTGCTCGAAGAGCCTGGCTCCAATTATCATTTTATTTTACAGACTACTGACGCCTCCGCACTACTTCCTACGGTGTTATCTCGTGGAGAAATCTTTTTTGAAAAGAATGACTATGCGCTTGATGCGCCTCTCTCCGCTCCACCAGAAATCATATCCTATGCCAAACAGCTAATTGCCGCCACTGACTACAATTTATCAAGTATTGTTAAGAAAATCACGGAAGACAAAACCTTTAAGAAAAAAGATAAATCTCGTGCCTTTGTCTTGGAAATCGTCGCTTCTGCCATTGAAATCTTATATAAATCTTACTTCAAAACTAGCGACACTAAATTCTTAAAAAAATTACCCGCTTTTCTCAAACTTTATGATAACCTTAAACAAAATGGCAACATAAAACTTCACCTCGTGGCCGATTTATGCTAAAATAAACATATGCTAGGAGTTTTTATAATTCTTTTGCTGGGTCTATATATTGCTTTTTTATTTCCAATTTTCAAGAAAAAAGAAGCTAGCTCTGATCTCGACAAAAAAACCGAAGTCCAGGTTAAGAAACTCTGGAATATCGCTCAAGCCTCCATGAAAGAGAAAAAGCCAGTCCGCGCCGAGAAAGCGCTTCTCGCCATTCTGAAAGTTGACGAGAAAAACGCCGCCGCATATAATCGTCTGGGCATTCTTTATGCCAAGGGCCAAAAATACAATGAGGCTATCGAATGTTTTGAAATTGCTCAATCTCTTGATAATAACGCCTCCTCACTCCACAACGTCGGCCTGATTTATTTAGAAACCGGCGAGTTTGAAAAAGCCGCCATGGCTTTCCGCCAAGCAATCGAGTTAGAAAATGATATGCCATCGAGATATATCGCACTCGCCAAAGCCGAAGAAAAAATGGGTAACCGTAAAGCCGCCCTGGATGCATTAGAAAAAGCCTATAATCTGGAACAAAATGTCAACACTTTGAGGCAAATTCTTGCCATCCATGAAACTTCTGGCGACGTCGAAGCTATCGCCGCTACTACTGCCAGAATCGAAGCAAAGATTGCCGAAGATGCCAAGAAAAAAGCTGAGGGAAAAATCAAGGCTAGACGTGGACTACTTTATTCAAGAAAAATGCCTAGAATTAAAAAACCACTGCTAAAACGTACTTCCAAAAAACCCGTCGTTACTCGTTCCCAAGTAGTAGTACCATCTCCAAGGAAAACATCAAACCCTACTACTACGAGTCTAAGAAAGCCAAGTCTAAAAAGAAACATCCGCCGCAAAATTCAATAAAAAGGGGATGAAATCATGAAAGAATATATAGAAAAAATAAAAAGTCTAGAAAATTCAGGAGGTAAAAATGGCCAAAAATAAGCAATCAAAAAATGACAATGATAATGCCATAGATTTTTTAAAGATTATTAGTGCCGAGTTTGAAAGAGATGAAAGATTACATAGAGTTAACCGAAGAAATACTGGCCAGTTTGAAACCTAATGACATCATTGCTGTGACCATAGCTGAGGACGGCGCAATGGGTGATCCTGGTGCAATTGAAATCGTAGACAAAAAATTAAATATCTATCATACGTATTCTGGTAAAATCAATCGTAAAATTCTCCATGAAAAAATACCTTTCTTAAAAGATCTTGAATTATTCTTCGGTAACATTAATAAACTAGACGAGAAAAAGTGGAGTGGATTATACACCGGATTTGGAAATTATCTCTTCGTTCGACCAAAGTATAAGCAACCAATACTAGAATATGTCTACAATAATTACGATTACGATAAGCTATCAAAAGCAGAACTATACGTTCACTGGTATGAAGCCTTAAAAGAAATAATGGGTAAGAAAAATGGCCAGTAAAAACTCAGAGACTTAACTCTGAGTTTTCAATTTCAAATGGAGCCGCGAGTCGGACTTGAACCGACGACCTGCCGCTTACAAGGCGGCTGCTCTACCAACTGAGCTATCACGGCATATTTTAACCAAATTCGGACTTGAACCGACGACCTGCCGCTTGTCATAGCGGCTGCTCTACCAACTGAGCTATCACGGCATCAGTGTACTATAATTTTACCAAAAAATCTTTACTTCGGCAAGAGTATTTGCTATAATTAATTACAGCTGCTGGAATCGTGTAGCGGCAATCACAAGAGACTGTAAATCTCTCGCCTTCGGGCTTCGTAGGTTCGAGTCCTACTTCCAGCACCAGAATTAAAATAGACTCCGAAGGAGTCTTATTTTAATTTTTACAATGCTTTTCTCGTAAACACTTCTCGCCCATATTGATTTGGAATCTCACTTGCTAAATCAAACTCGCCCGAACCAGCAATTTTATCATAATATCGATTGTAAAGTCTTTGGTCGTAAATAGACACGCTACACTTTTTACCATTTATAAGAAGACTAAGCTTCATGGTCCAAGGGCTAGAAACATACTCGTACCATGGATCATCTCTTTCACATTCAGCTGTTACGATATTTTCCAATTTAATTTCATTCATAAATTCCGGGTGAGAAAATGGGCTAACATCACTTGGCCACTTCTTTAAGTGATCTGCAATTTTTTTAATATTCTCCCTCTCAGCCTCTACTTTCTCGGCTCGCATTAGCACTTCTTGTATGGCTTTTCGAGCTTTATTTTGAAGCGCCTTATTTTTAAAAGCAGGAATTACTGTTTTTGATACGAATTTCTCAAATTCTTTCGCCTCTTTCATACCAAAAGCACTTTCCGCCGCATATTCCAAGTCTCTGTCAATATCAGAAGCAGCCGGATTTTTTTCTTTCATCAATACCTTAAAATAATCATCCATTATTCTTCTAAATTCACTCTCTTTCGGGTCAAAAATATCTAGCTTAAAGTCTCCTGGCACTTCATCCGGTAAACGTTTCTTCAAATCATCAAGCGAGATCAACCACTCTACTGAGTCTCTTAAAATAGTATTTTCATCTAGCTCCCAGCGATGTAGAATCGGCCAAACTCCGTCCACTCTATGCCAAAAGATCTCAAAAATTTGGTCTTTCATCCAGGAAAGAGTCTTTTCGTCATCTGGATCAATCGTCCTTCGGATAAGCCTCAAATTTTTACTAGCAGCAGCAAAAATATCATAGTCTCTCGTATTTAAAAGAATATGTTTACATAAATAAAACCATCTATCGTGTCCCTTTAAATCATTGTTTGCCGCTAAAAAGTACTCGACCGTGTCACCTGCCGTATCCCCATAATAAATATCCTCAGCAAATTTATTAAATGCATCATCATCAAACTCTAAAATGCGAGGATAATCGAAAATATCAAGGAGGGGAAAAACATAATCCTTTTTCTCAAAATCTTTTTTTGTTACAAGATGTTTTTTATTTTTGAACATATAATTAATTACATTAATCTTTAGCTTCTGCTCCAAAAGCTGACCTAGTCTAACTTTACCTTTTTTCTCAAAGAAATCAGAAATTACTTCACGAATTTCATTTTTAGATAAGTGATCTTCAATATATATTACCGCATATTTTATAACTGCATCAAAGCCTATAATATCTTTCGTAGTGGAAAATACACATGGTTCACTATATTCACGAATCAAATTCACGGCTGCCTGCCAGGTCTTAGGAGAAACTTCCGGTCTATGCGAATAATCACCGTCAAAAGTAATATATTCTAATAGGAGCAACATCATATTTTTCTCGCAATCATCTGCGAAAAAACTCGTTGGAAAACTTTTCGGCAGGAATTCGTTAGTTTTTGTCATAATGTCTCCTCCTTTACCCCAATATTGCTCTTTAATTATACCATTTTTTTACTAAAAAATAAAGCCCTTTAATTAATTTCACTGTCATGATATAATAAATCCCATAAGCCTCGATAGCTCAGTCGGTAGAGCGCATCCATGGTAAGGATGAGGTCACCGGTTCAAACCCGGTTCGAGGCTCCATTTTTATTGTCAAGATTTACCACTCATAGTATAATATGGGAAAAGGGAATTAATTATGATTATTCAAAACGGCACCGCGCTCAAACAGATTGACTATACGGACGAGAAAGAGTTACAGACTTTCTTTGAGAAAAACCTAGAAACTATCCTTGGATATAAATTCATTGAAACCGAATTTACAGTTGGCAATTTTCGCATTGACACGCTAGCTTTTGATGAAAATGACAAATCATTTAAGATTATTGAATTCAAAAACGTCAGAAACGCCAGTCTCGTTGACCAGGGGTACACTTATCTCAAACTCATGTTGGAAAGAAAAGCTGATTTTGTCTTACGCTACAATCGTAATACTGGGGCTAATATGCAACCGGATCAAATCAGTTGGGAAAATTCCCGCATTATCTTTGTTTCTCCAACTTATACACCCTATCAGCAGAACGCGGCCGACTTTAAGGATATACCTGTTGATTTAATTAAAGTTCGTCGCTACGAAAACAACATCGTGGATATCGACTTCATTAATAAAGAAAGTCGCATTTCTTTTAGCAGCGTTAAAAAGACCGATACTCAGCGCACGGTCGACCGTGAAGTTCGTGTTTATACCGAAGAAGACCATATCAGTCGCATGACACCAAAATTCCAAAAACTTTACGAAATTTTGCGCGATCGCATCTTGGAGACGGATGACAATCTAGAACTTTCCGCCTATAAAATCTATATTGGTTTCAAAATCGACAACCACAGCATTTGTGCCATAGAACCATTTGCTAGTAAATTCCGTTTCTTTGTCAACATTTTAAACGGAGAATTATCACCGGAAGAGGCCTCGCCTCACTATCTAGTAAATCTCCATGACAAGGGCCACCATGCTTTTGGTGACTATGCTATTGATATTATGTCAGAAGACCACATTGACTACATTATTCCATACCTCAAAAAAGCTATCGCATTAAGAACAGAAAAAGACTAGGTATATAATAAATTGCAAGAAATGTAGACAAACTCCACATCTTGTGCTAAAATATAACTAATATGGCAAAAAAGAACAATACTAAGCGTAAACTCGTTGGCCTAGTTTCTGAGGAATCTGGTATTCGTGCTTATTATACTAAGAAAAATACTATGAACACCCCAGATAAGCTTTCTCTTAAAAAATATGACCCTGTTCTAAGAAAGCACGTCGTATTTACTGAGACTAAGAAAAACCTTGGCAGAAACGAAGTCAAAGAGAAGAAACGCTAAGATAGTAAACAGATTTCGAAACATTTTTCGAACCAATCAGAAATTAACTTATTACAGGTCGAGTACGTGTTTATCCACGGCGCAAACCTGACTAATAAGTTAATTTTTGATTAGACGCGAGAAATCTAAGCCTCGCCGAGTAACTTCATCCGCTGAATATTAAGATTTTGAATCCGCCACTCAAAATCACGAATCACGTTCATATAGTACATGAAAGCATCATATGGTGAATCAAAAGGCGAGAAATACGCGTGAACATCACCATCGCTCCAATACTTAGTACACATATAGTATGGGTGATCAGATGTAGTCATTCTGCGCCAATCAGAAACAAGGTCTGGGTCTCCACTTCTTAAAATATCTGACTTCATGTCATAGAGTACCTTTTCAGCCTCGTGCTGGATGTCATTTCCAAGCCACGCAGATAAATCTCTCTCCGTGTCTGCCCAAGTCACCGTCTCCGGCATCGAAACTGTATCCACCGGCTGCTCAATATCCGCCGCCTCAGAAACAGTCACAAACTTATTATCAAATTCTTTCAACCAGCCCGCAATCAACTGTTCCATAAATTCAAAAATGCCCGTATCCGCCCAAATGTTCTCACCAAAGGTCTCGAAATCCATAAATAGATTAATAAGATTACCGCGCAGTGCATCCATATTTACCCAATCCTGGAATTTTGGAGCGGTAAGTGGCCATTCCTTCCAATTTCTATCGGAAAAACGAAACGCAATATCATCAGACAATCGATAATTTTTAAGCAATAGTCTAGTTCTTTCTGCACCAGCAACTTTATAAACATGATTCGGGCTACGCCAACCAAGCACCTTATCCCAACCTTCTGCAAGTACCGCTTTATACCCTAACTTATCAGCCCAACGCCCAACCTCATCATTGTAGGCAAATTCCGTGTTTCTAAATACTCTCGGACGCACAGAGAACAACTCAAAAATCTTATCAGAGTGCATTTTTACTTGTTCCTGAAACTCGTTTTCATCATAGAAGAATGCCAAAGAATGATAATACGTTTCTCCCACAATTTCCACTTGCCCTGTATAAACTAGCCTTCTTATCTGTTCTATCAGCGAGTTGTCCCATTCCGCGGCCTGTTCAAGCCAAGTACCTGTAATTGACAAAGAGACCTTAAAACCGGGATAGCGTTTAATATTTCTTTCTATAAGGTCTAGCATCGGATGATAGGACTTTTCCGCCACTTTCCTGAAAATGCGTTCATTATTCTGTTTATCGTAGTAATCTTTTTCGTACCAATAATTATGGTTATGCGCAACATCAAAAATGCTATACCTCCGGTATCGCCAAGGCTGGTGGATGTGTAGGTATAGACATATTGCCCGCATCAACATAACTCCTTATGCTTATCTACTTCATTATAGACCTTTTCAATTTTTTTCGCAACATCCTGCCAAGAAATTTTGCAATATTCTGTGGAAATCCCTTTTTTCAAAGTATTCCTAAGCGCCTTACTCTTCGAAATAGCCACAATCTCATCTGCTAATTTTTCTTCATCCCAAAAATCATATTCCATTGCTGATTTAATTACTTCTGCTACGCCAGATTGTTTGGTCAAAATCAATACATCACCATGATGTGCGGCTTCAAGTGCAGTTAATCCAAATGGCTCAGAAACCGAACTCATCACAAAGATATCCGAAACCGCATAGACATCTCTTAGCTGTTTGCCCCTAACAAAACCTGTAAATACCACATTTTTTGAAATCCCAAACTTCGCACTAAGATCTAGCAATTCCTGCTTTTGCTCACCATCACCCGCAAATACGAAAATAAGTTTTCTTTCCTTAGAAATAGCCCTGGCCGCCGCCCGCATAAGGTTAGAAAGACCTTTCTGAACTGTAAATCTACCAACAGTCGAAACAATAGTATACCCCAAACCTTTCATCGCTTCTAGATATTTATAGTCATCTGAATCATATTTATAGGCTGATTTTAAGAAATCTTCATCCAGGGAATTATATACGACATCAATTTTGTCTTCTGGTATATCATATTTTTCATGGATAATATCTTTGGTTGCCTGAGACACGGCGATAATCTTATCTGCGAGCATTAGCCCTTCGCGCTCAATCGCATGAACTACCGGATTACCACCCCGCATCCCACTTCTGTCATATTCCGTAGCATGAACATGCGCAACTAATGGTATACCAAAATTTCTTTTCGCCAAAACTCCCGCCTCAAACGTCAGCCAATCATGTGCATGCACCACATCTGGCTTATACTCCATCAAATATTCTTCCACAAACTTACAATAATTATGCTGTACATCTCGAATTGAAATCATTTTTTCCTGTGGTGCATCCGGAATTAATGCCTCGTCCACATATTTAGAGTCATACGCTCCTACACCATAGCGAAATAGCGGATCGAGCTTCATAGCTGAAAGCACATTCATAAAGCTAATCTCTTGGTGATCTGCCTCGTACGGAACAACAAAATCAATCTCCGCACCATCTTTTGCTAGCGCCCGAGAAAGATTCAAACACGCCACGCCCAGACCTCCTGAATTGTGTGGTGGCAGCTCCCATCCAAGCATTAGTATTTTCATCATTACTAATTATATCACACTTATGCTAAGAACCGCTATATTTTTTTTAGAAAATATGCTAAAATTAGCACCATAGGGGTGTAGCTCAGGTGGTAGAGCACTGGTCTCCAAAACCAGGTGTCGCGAGTTCGAGTCTTGCCGCCCCTGCCAAATGCGTAAAATCCGCGACGAAATCGTCCAAAATAATTTTTATTAGAACACTCGTTATGAAAAAATCTGACCCCATCTGTATCTTTGATTCTGGTATTGGCGGAAGCTACGTCTTAGCTCATTTAGGCTCACTTGCCCCAAACGAATCTTACTATTATTATAGTGACAGCAGAAACTGCCCTTACGGCGAAAAAGAAGAAGCAGAAGTATGTAAAATCTGCGATGAAATTGTCCAAAAACTTCTGAAAAAACATCCTAGGTGCATTATTATCGCTTGCAACACCGCTAGTAGTATGGCGGCTTCTTTTCTTCGTGAAAAGTATCCTGACGTAAAAATTTTCGCCATTGAGCCAGCCTATAAACTAGTCGGGGAGTCGCCAGCCCTTGTCATGGCTACCCCAGGCACACTGAGCGGAGAAAAATTTCAAAAACTATTTAAAAAGTACGACAACGGTAAGACATATTTGCTGCCTTGCCCAGGACTAGCCAGTCTAATTGAAGATGGTGCACCGGTAAATAGTATTATTAAATATCTAAAAACCCACCTAGCCGAATATCGCGGCAAAGTCGAAAAAGTCGTCCTTGGCTGCACGCATTACGCTCTTATCAAAAACGAAATCGAGTCAATCTTAGGCCCGGTCGAGTTTATTGATGGTGCTCCATACCTTGCAGAAAACGTTGTTCGCTACCTAGAAGAAAATGGTTTGAAAAATACTGGCGGAAAAACTACGGTTAGCTTTACAGATTCAAGCACAAATAAAGATGAAGTTATCGCAAAGACTAATCGTTTTTATTATATTTTTAAGAAATAATTGCTAAAAAGCATCGATACTAGTAGCCCGCTTATGCTTGACTAAACAACACTTTCTATGATATTATCAAAGTATAATTTAATTGGGAGCTTTTCTATGAAGAAAGCTAAGATACTTATTGCAGCTATGTTCATGGCTGCAACGCTGGGTCTTCCAGCCACAGCGGTTTTTGCCGCAACTATCACATTAACGCAGGCCGATTTTGAAGCAGCTTGCACTACACCAGATGTAATGACTGCAAAAGGAATTCGCTGTGATACTACCGATTCCTACTACGCTATTAAAGCAGGGGATTACACTCTCGGTGGTAACGTAGATATTGATACTTATTCAATACTGCTAACAGACGACTCTGGCAATTACAACATTAATCTCGGCGGTTTCACTCTTAGCGGCGCAGTTGATAACTATGACGACTATCTAATAATCCTTCAAAATGGCGCAAAAACCAATACTATCAGTAACGGTAAAATCATAAATGATGGTGACGCTACCGCATTAGGTACCGGTGGCGCTAATACTACCCTGTCCGACATCTCTATCACTTCCAATAGCAATACCCTTTATGTCGGAGCTGGCGCAACCGATGACGCCGGTAGCGTTATACTAAATAACGTCACCTCAACCGGGGCAGTTAGCGTCGGAGAGGAAAGCACTCTCGTCATTAACAGTGGTAGCTATGTCGGAACCGGCTACGGTCCAGCAGCAAGCACCGACTATATGACTGGCGGTAATTTAATCATTAATGGTGGTACTTTTACCGCCGATGATGCCAGTGCAGTTTACGCCAACGGTCCAGGCACTTCCGGCTCAGTTATTGTCAATGGTGGCACTTTTACGTCCGCAGGTGACACCGGCCTTGAAATCCTTGGCGCAAAAACCGTCAGAATTAACGGCGGCACTTTCAAAGGGGCAAGGGCCGGCCTTGGCGTCACAGAATACAATACAGTTATTCTGGCCGGTGGTACTTATACCGCCACAGGTAGCGACAATATGGCGGGCGCTATTCAAATGTACGACGTAGATAAAGCAGCTGCTCTACTCGGTCTACTTGCCGACGGATACAAATACCAAAATGGCTCTGCTGACTACTTCGAAGATGCTGGCTTTGGCATGGCCTATCTCACACAGAAGACAGATAGTGTAGTGAGCGAAAGCACCCCAGAAGAGGAAACAGCAACCGATACCAGTGACACTTCTTCAAGCTCCACTATCGGTACACCAAACTCTGGCCGCGCTACTGCCGCCGGCTCCGCAACCGCTAGCTTTGCAGCTAGTGCAATCGCCACCAGTGCCATCCTAGGCATAACATACGGTACTAAAAAACACCTAGCAAAAGCTCGCAAAAACTAGCCCACATCGCCACAGTTTCAGCAATAAAATACCCACGGGAAAGTGGGTATTTTATATTACTTATGTTATAATAACCTTAAAATGAAACGCTTAATCGCCTATCTTCAAACCGTAGATCGTGCCTGGCTTGCCATCTGGATACTAATATATCTGGGTTTTGTCATCCTCGATGCTTTCTTTCCGCATTTCTGGGGTGTCACTACTTTAAAAATGCTTGGTATCATTCTCTGTGTTGTCTACGCCTGGCAAAAATTTAAAAAAGATTCACTCCTTATTATTGCCTTAGCTTTTACACTGCTCGCAGATACCTTATTAGCCCTAGACAATACTTCCATCGCCGGCGTTTTCACCTTTTGCTTTGCCCAATTTTTCCATACTGCCAGACTTAAAAAAACCGTTCCGGTCTTCCTGTTTGCCTATTTTGGCATTATTATCATCTTCTTTTCTTTGTCTGTCTTATGCAATATTTCACCTATCTATGCTATTGCCGCGGTGTACGGTACTACGCTTATCACAAATGTTATTTTAAGCATCCGCTGGCATCATCGTGCCAAATCTGTCGCATCCATCTGCGCCATGGCAGGCTTTATTTTATTCCTTTGCTGCGATACCTGCGTCGGCTTATCTTACCTCGCTGGTACAGCCGAGGTACTTCCATTTTTCATCCATCGTCTTGCTAATTATTTTGCATGGGTCTTTTACTATCCATCACAAGTCCTCATTTCCAACTCTTCCACCACTCTTGTTCACCATACGGATGGTAAGCCTCACCATGCCTCCAAAAAAGGTAAATCTTCAAAGAAACACATCACGTCTTCTAGAAAAAAGTTGGCAAAGACTACTAATCTGTGATAGAATAGAATCATTATGGAAGGTAAAAAATCAACGACTCTGTCACTGCCTCGGGCTATTTTAGTCTTTGGAGCGCCGGCAAGTGGCAAAACAACTTTTTGTGAAAAATTCTCACAACAATTTAGAGCTCCATATTACAATTTAACAGAAATCGGATTAGAGAATAACTTTTCCAGGGATAAGCTACTCTATATTTTAAGTTTGATTGCGCGCACCGGTCAAAATCTCATCATTGAAGGAGAATTAAACACCGAGGCGGACCGCCAGGAAATCAAGCGACTCCTAGAAGCCGAGGGGTATAAGCCGTCTCTAATTTGGATTCAAACTGATGTTAATACCATCAAAGCACGCTTAAAATCACGCCTGAAATCCGTAGCCAAGGCAAAAGAAGAATACGATACAAAGATTTCTGAACTGGAAGCCCCATCAGACAGCGAGACTCCTATTGTTCTCTCTGGAAAGCATACCTTTGAGACTCAGCTCTCCCATACGCTTTCTCAACTAGCCTAAACAGGATTGTCAAGTGATTATTAGCGACGATGAATTCGGCGAGGTTGTTGTTCGCAAAAATCCTCTCTCTACTGGGGTTAAATTTTCAATCTCCACTTCCGGCAGGTTACAAATGTCAGCGCCTAAATTCACTACCGCCTTCCTTGCAAAGCGCTTCATTAAACAAAACCGAGAGCTAATTCGCGAGAAGTTACCAATCAAAGACCCTAGCTCCCAGCGAGCGCGTGATGCCAAGAAAAAAATCCTTATGAAAAAAGCCAAAGAATACTTACCGTATCGACTAGAATATTATGCTAAACGTTTTGGCTACACCTACGAAAAGATACGCTTGTCTCACGCTAATACAAGATGGGGTAGCTGTTCCAGCACACGTACCATTTCTCTCAATATTGGCCTAATGCAAGTGCCAGAACCGCTTCGCGACTACGTCATCATACACGAGCTTGCACATCTTAATCATATGGATCACTCGTCCGCCTTCTGGTCAGAAGTCGGCTCTCACGACCCCAAATTCAAGGAACACCGCCGCAAGCTTAAAAGCTACTCACCAGGGGTGTAACTATTGACTTTTTACAAAAAGTGTGGCATAATGGAAGCATAACAATTGGGTATAGGTATGATTGTATCAGGGAAGAAAACTGGAAAAAAGTCTTTTGTCTCTAATTTTGTTGCTGGTTTTTCAGAAAAATACAAAATCAATGCCTCAAAATCCGCCAAACTTCGACAGAAATTGTCTCAGCGACTAAAAAATCGCTATAAGACGGCTCGACTAAACCTAAAAACTGGTTTTAGTTCATCTAAAAAATCTGTTTTTTCGTTTGTGAATACTTCAAAAATCATCCGTCCGTTATCTATCGCTATCATATCATTCTTCGTTGGTCTTTCCGCAGGATTAGTTTTTAATCCAGTAGTCACCACTAACGCCTTAGCCGAGCAGGGAATTGAGCCTAAGCCGTCAGAAGAACCGTCTGCACTCAGCTCAAAATCACTCCCAGAAAAAACCTCACTTCCAGAGATAAGCACAGATTACACTTATTCCACTTCCGCTTCACAAGCTAATCTCGCTAAAACCAGTGAAAAAAGCACTTCTTCTCTTATTCTTGAAATTCCCAGTATCAATCTAAAAACCAGCTTTATTTTTACTTATGTCAATGACAAGAACGAGATCGTTGTTCCTGGAAGTACTGTTGGTTCACTTACTAGCTATCATAGCCGCGTATTCCGCAATAAGTCCGTCCTTGTTGGTCACCGTACAGGCATTTTTGCCGGTCTTGGCGGCGTCAACTACGGCGACCCGATTATATACCTTGGCAAAAAATACACCGTCACTAGTCGCTATCAAAAAGTATTAACCAGTAGCGATATGCGCACGATTATTGCAGACAGTACCGGTCCAGATACTATCATCCTCATAACTTGTGCAGGTCCTAATTATTCAGAACGCCTCGTCATTACCGCCGAAGCTATCTAGTCATCCTTATTTTCACTTCTTATGCCCTTCCGACAAAATTGCCTAAATATAATTAGCCTTACTTTTTGTGTTTTTTATTCCACTTGTGCTATAATATAAGCATAAATGGGAAGTGTCATAGAACGTCATCGTTTTTCACGTAAAACGCTTGCGCTAGTCGCCGTTTTCTTGATGTATTTATTAGGTGGAATAGCATTTTTTTACTTCGGTTTCCAACCAGCTATCTCCGCAAAGGATGTTCATGCCGAAGAAGCTAAAAATGCAGAAACCACCCTTACTATTCCTGACATCGGTTTAAGCTCTCCTGTTTCCGAAGTTAAACTATCTGGCCAAGAACTAGAAGTACCAGAACAAATTGCTGGTAGCTACTCAGTTCATACCAATAAAACCTTACTCTTAGGCCACGCATCCACCGTCTTTACAGACTTAAAAAACCTTCATGAGGGCGCCACAATTACCTATGATAATAAAGATTATCTAGTATCCACCATCGAAATTAAAGAAAAATCCTCTATCCTTATGAAAGAGATTCTGAAAGAGGAAGATCGAGACACTATTGTACTTATGACCTGTTCTGGCGACCACATTTCTGGCAATGATTACTCCCATCGCCTCATTATCACAGCACTACGTAAATAATATCATTAAACTTTTTTCAGCCTCACCGCAAACCCACCACCTGGTGCCATCCAAAGATCGAGGTTGTCCATCTTTCCAACCTTACGCGACTCAATCTCAATCGCCAATTGATTCTCGCGAAAATGTGCATCATCAGAATCGCGATAAATCTGCGCCTCATATATGCCATCACCTAGAAAATCCAGGTTTAATCGTACCCTATGACCTTCTTCATTAGTCACTCCGCCCACATACCAATCTTCCGAATCACGATCTTTTCTCGCTACAATATAATACTGTCCAATCTGCCCAAGTATTGGAACGGTCTTATCCCAATTCACTGGAACGTCACGAATAAATTGATACGCCTCAGGATTAACCTCCTCATAAAACCTCGGCCTATCTGCCGCCATTTGCATCCCAGAATAAATCGTCACATAATATGCTAGCTGCCTGGCTATTGTTGTCGCAATTCTTTTCGTACCATTTGTCACATCGAATATTCCAGACGTATAATCCATTCCCCCAGATAATAATCTCGTAAATGGTAAAATCGTCGCATGTGATGGACTAAGCGCCCCACCTTCATATTCTTGCCCACGCGCCCCCTCACGGGTGAGTAAATTTGGCCAGGTTCGCTCTAACCCAGTACCTTTAATTGGCTCATGCACATCTAGCATGATCTGATACTTTGAAGCAAGCTCCAAGGCTTTCTGATAATGCAAGACACCCACCTGTGAATGATGATACTCCTTCCTTCCTTGAATCGTCATCCAAGCACCCGCATATCCGGGTTTAACATAGTGGATATTATAATTCGCATAATATTGATACGCCGCCTCTAATTGCTTCTCATAATTATCGACATATCCCACCGTCTCATGATGCCCAACCAGCTCTATGCCATTTTTACTCGCATAGCTCGCCACTTTTTCCATATCAAATCCTTCCACCGGATGAGTAAAATCATTTGTCGGTCCATTTTTCAGCCAATCACCCGTCCAACCATTATTCCACCCTTCTACTAAAAGACCCCCTATACCTAACCTTTTGCAAGCATCAATGTATTCCTTGGCGTGTTCCGTAGTTGCTCCATGCCGCGGTCCTTCCGCCCAGGTCCACTCTCCCACGTACATTGCCCACCAAATTCCCATAAATTTCAGTGGTTTCACCCATGAGAAATCATCCTTTGGAGGATCGTTCAAATTCAAAATCATTCTATTCGTAGTAAGACCCAGTGCCGTGTCGCCTATCATCACTACTCTCCAAGGTGTATTAAATGGCAACTCCACGTAAGCTTTTGCCCCGTCAGAAAGTGGTGTAATATCCGACACCAAGGCATCATTTTGATTAAGTCTTACAGTCATCGAACCATAATTATAAAGCGCAGCCTCATGTAGTGAAATCACATATCCCGCTGGTGTTTCTATTGTCAAAGGTGTATGCACAGAATTAATCAACTCATAAACTGGACTTCTTTCATAATTGTATTCATATCTATCCGGCTGATATGCTGGAATATGCCAAGCATAGCCATTGGTATCCACTCTAAACTCCGTTAGCTCATCTGCCACTACGAGCCTCTGAAATTCCGGCTGTGGTGGAATTTCATATCTAAATGCCACACCGTCATTAAACACTCTAAATCTCATCGTAAAAAGCCTTTTCTTGCCGCCACTTTCAGAAAGATAAAGCGCAACTTCATTATAATTGTTACGAATCATCCTATCTTCACCAACCATCGTTTCCCAGGTGTCATCCATCGTCCTATCCATTTTCCTGACCAGCATCAGACCATTATAAAGCGGATCATCACCACGTAAGTTTAACCCTAAGTGCGAATCCCTTACTAAGACTTTACCGTCTTTATACACTGCATAAAAAATCTGGCCATTTTTTAACATCGTATTAAGAACAACCCTGCCGTCAGGTGAACTAACTTGTTCTTGGTATTCTAGCAGTGGTTTCTTTCTAGAAAAAAGCCATTTAAAAAACTTAAACATAAGCTAATTATAGCACACTATATGCTATAATACAGTTAATGGAAACTTATTCAACTAATTTGTCTCGACCATCTAACCGGTCAAAAAGTCGCGGCCCAAAATCACACAAGATTATTTTTGCTATATTATTTATTCTAACCGTCACCGGTACCATATTTCTTTTAATAAAAGTCATGAAAAAAGAAATTGTCATTGTCCCCGGCACCATCACTTACGACGACAGCCTGCAAGACTCCGAAAAAGCCTTTCTAGAATCCGCCTTAAAGGATTTTCGCGCACCAGAAGACATCACTATTTCTGCCAGTACAGATTTAGAACCTCCTAGTGAGACCTCTCTTCTCTATGATTATTATGTTCCGGTCGTAGATTTTTACGATAACATCTACAATATTACATCAGAAGATGCAGAAAAATATCAGTTCATTCCCGTCAGCGATTTAACACCCGAAAAAAGACTCATCTCTCTGGACGGACATTATTTCTTCGATGACTACACAACTGGGACCATGTATCGCACCCTCCATTTTAGCTCCAAGGACCCATCAATTATTATTTCCAAAATTAAAGAAACCCTTAAACCACCGCTTGACCGCGCATCAGTTTTATCTCTCAACCAAACCGGTGTTACAGCTCTAACGCGTGCAATGCTCAATACCTTAAACAGCGTTGGTGATGGGGCGTATTTTGCAGAAAAAGTTAGCGATTTCCTTAAATCCTCCGACTTAACCCATACCAGCAACGAAGTCTCTTTTGCAAGTAACTGCACCAATTCTGCCAGCATGACACTCTGCTCTGACCCTCGAATGTTTTCCGCACTTACCGCTATCGGTACCGACATAGTCGAACTTACCGGCAATCATAATAACGACTGGGGTACATCCGCAAACTTAGACACGCTCAAACTCTATTCCGAAAATAACATTAAGACTTTTGGCGGTGGCAAAAACGAAGAAGATGCCGCTACTCCGCTTGAATTATCAGAAAAGGGAAATAATATCACTTGGATTGGTATCAATTACTCAACATCCAGCAAGGAGAACGGCCAGGGTGCTACCGAAAACTCTCCTGGTGCTAACATTTATGATGCAGCACTTACAAAAACGCAAATTGAAGAAGCTAAAAAACAAGGAAATTTTGTTATCGTCGACATCCAATTCTCCGAATGTTATAGCTATCCAGACGAAGGCGCAGAAATGCCAGAGTGTGATTATCCTATCTCTGGCCAGCAAGCCTTCTTCCGCCAAATGATAGATGAAGGAGCGGACCTTGTAGTAGGAACCCAAGCTCATCAACCGCAAACGTTTGAAATCTACAAAGGAAAGCCAATCTATTATGGCCTAGGTAATCTATTCTTTGATCAAGTCTATTGGCCAGGAACAGAACGAAGCTTAATCTTAACTCATTATTTTAAAGACGGCAATCTACTTCAAACTCGCATTACTCCAACTATGTACGACCGCACTTATCAGCCAAAAATCTTAGATACGTCAGAAAGTACAGCTTTTCTTAATCGTTTAATATCTGCCAGCCCTCATGGCAATTAAGTTAGTTGCACGATAATAGCTAGCACGTGATAGCTAAACTAGCCTCATGTAGCAATTAAGCTAATATCAAAACTCGATTAATAAGTGCTGAAAAATTGCGACCAATAAGTCTTATATTGCGAATTTGGATCAAACACAAATCCCACAGCTAAATTTGTAAATTTATCCGATAGGATATTCTCACGGTGTGTAGGAGAATTCATCCAAGTTTGGACTACCGTTTCCGGAGAAACAGTAGTATTGCCGGCCGCCAAATTTTCACCGGCCGTGCCACCATTAGTCGGCTTACAAACAGTATCCCAAGAACTACCGTCAGGACGAACATGCTCATATCTTGTCATTATTTCTTGTGCTCTAATCTGCGCACCAGCTTCACAAGTACTCCCCCAAGAAAGCGCCGCAAGGCCAACCTTAGCCCGCTCCGCATTAACTAGATTTAATACATCTCTCTTCCACTGATCGACTGGTGGAGCTACCACCGTTACATTTAGTGTATCGCGTTTAGCACCATCATAAGTACCCGCTGTAATGGTCGTTGTGCCAGTTCCAACTATTTTTGGATAACGACAACGTAAAGAAGAATATCCTAGTCTTGTTCTTGCTTCACTATAAAAACCTGCAATCACAGCTGGGTTACTCGTCTGCCAATACATATCAGAAAGTCCACCTACACTATCATTTACACAAATATCAATATTAGCAGTCTGATAAATTGTTACAGAATCTGCATTCCAAAGCTGCGAACCAGATACCGTACCAGAATCAAAACTACTTGCCGACATTGCAGTAGCTGCGTAATTTGCTGCTGCATTAGTTCCACCAGCCGCAGAAGATGTCGTTTGTTGCTTAACTGCCTCAAAAACATCCTCTACCGGGTCAATCAATGCTACTTCCTCTACTACCTCATCGACTTCATCACTACGCTCATCAACTACTCTAAACTCATTGTTAGACGTGAGGCCAATCGCACTTGCAATCACTATCCCTGCAATCAAAATCGCAACAGCATTTAAGGAAAGCAGAATCGTCATCCTAGTCTGTCTTAACATTGCTGCCGCCATTACTACACCTTCAACCTCTTCTCCGAATCAATAATTGATGCGACTAAGTTAATTATCATCTCTATCTGGGTTAAATCTCTTTTCTCAAAAGTAATTTTCCCAAATGGCTTCCCAACTAGAATCTGTCCGAACGGTCGACCTTTTGCATTTCTGAGTTCCGCCACCGCTACAATTTCCTTTTCCGAGAAAATCGTTTTACTATGACCTTCGATCTTCTGCCAAATACTATGTTCATTTACTTCCAACATAGATATTTCTTTTAATTGCTCTTTATCTAAGTCTATTTTGGGTGACCCATATAACTTATCACCCACTATTAAACCTATATACTTAAAGTGCATATTGTCCGCGAGAAACTCCGCTAAATCATTAAAATCAACATTCTGTGTCGCCATAATGTTAAGCTTTTTTATAACATATTCCATATTAATTTGTTGCGTAGAAATAAGCGATCGGATAAACCCGCTAATCTCATTAAAGACCGGGAATATCATGAGTATAATGACTATCATAATAAAATTCATTACAATCACCTCAGTATCAAGATGCTTCACTTTGAAAAGTAAAGAGAAAACCGCAGAGAAAACCACCATGTAGGCGATTGCTGCCATTGACATCAGAATTACATAAGAACCAAGTTTAAGCCAAGTGTTAGAAAGTACAATTATCTTATACTTTAAAATGGCATAGAAATGCAAAATAATTGCAATGGTTAATGTGAGCGGACCCAAATAAGTCAAACTGTAATTTCCAAAAATCGGTAACACCAGATTTGCCAAAACAGCTACTATGCCAGTCACAAGTAAGCCAATCGCAAAATAAAAATTTCCAGTCTTTAAACGTTTCGTTGTCGCTTTTTTAGAGACAAGGAATGCTGAACTTACAAAAGTAACAATCATTAAAATCGTTAAAACAAAATAATAAACATATAGAAATCCATTGACAATATTTACGGTATTTCCGCCACTTGAAAGCGACACTCCGGAATAAAATGTCGAGGAATCGATCAAAAATAGGACCATAAACGTCACGATTCCAAACATATATATTATACCTAAAACCTTGTATAGTTTTTTCTCCCAACCCGCATAAAAAACCTGGGCAAGCATCATCAAAAGTGGTGCGAAATAGATAGTTGAAACAAGCAAATTATAAGCCCGTTGGCTATCATCAGGTAGCGTCAGAAAAATAATAATAGCAAAAGACCAAATCGCTGCAAAAAAAGTCGTAATAAGGAACATCAAGGCTTTAAATCTAGCACTCTTTTCTGCCCCCACAAAAACAGTCACACCAGAAAACAACGTCAAAACCGATACAATAATTACCAGTATTGATATTAGCTCCATTTAAAATAGACCTCCATTTAGATTAATTTTAGCATAAGAAATTACTCAGTTCAAGACTAAACATATAAAAAGCTAAAAAATTATTGACTAAAAAAAGGACAAGCATTAAAATTAAGTTAAGAAAAGTGAGGTCATTCAATGAAAAAAACTGAAAAACAGGGTTCTGCTGTTTCAGAGCAGAAAAGGCTAACCAAAAAAGCACTCCGCAATTTACGGTTACATAAAGTTTCTTGCATCGCAAGAGCAGTGCTAATTTTATCATTTATCTCCCTGGTGGTTATCGGCATCACCGGTGCTGCCCGTGCCCTCACATTAGAAAACATCGCAAACGAAAAAGGTTTACCTAAATCTTGGAAAGTTGCCTCCGTTGGTAATCCAGATAGCATTACTATCCCTATTACCTATTGGGATCAAAAAATGGATTCTTGTCAAGCCACTGTTCGGCAATTTGAATGGTGTGGTTGTTCTGGACAGTGTGTCGGCGCTTTTCAACAGGGAATTGTCAAAGATAATTTAGGTTTAGATGGCCTTCCAATCCCAAGTTTCACCACCCAATCCGCCACCGCAAAAGCCGGCTTTAACAGAGCCAGTCAATGGATAGTTGCAAATGACCCAGTTGGCACTAATGACAACTTCTATCGTTGGTTTCATGAAGTATCTGGCATCAGTAAAAAATATGAGAGAGAGATTGTCTTTACTCGTCAGGGAAATTCCAACACTTACGTTTATGGTGGCGACAACATCTTTCCACTTGACGACATTGCCCTTGACGCCGACAGTGTAAGCAAGAGCGACTCCAATATCAAGAGTCGTAACAGATTTACACACAACTTCTCTTTCACCGCGCATATGACCGTACCGATCAAAGTCGAGATGAATGGTCACGAAACCTTTAATTTTTCTGGTGATGATGACGTCTGGGTTTTCCTTAATGGCAAACTAGTTTTAGACATTGGCGGCGTACACTCTGCACTTGGTGGCAGCTTCACCGTCAATACTGATGGCACCATCACATCTAGCGTTAATGGTGTGCAGACTAAACTTATAGATGCGAACCTACAAAAAAATCGCGTTTATAACTTAGACTTCTTCTACGCTGAGCGTAGTACTTCTGAGTCGAATACAAAAATCACTATTACAAATATGAACTGGCCAATTGCGGCCGATGCCGCACTAGACGGGGAGCTTATTGATAACTCTCTTATCTCTTACACTAGCAGTTTAAAGAATATCGATACGGAAAACCCACTTTATCTTACTAAGCTATCGTCATATTTAACAGAAGAAAATGGTAGCACTGGCTTTATTCCGCTAAGCAGCAAGCTTATCTCTTATACCTACACTCCTGATGTTGAAAGTTCATGGACCCCACTAGAAATCACCGGCCCTGGTGTTACAGATTATGACTTCCTCCTGGCCTTCCCAATCACCTTAGGTCGTGCTGGTAGCGCCAACGATACTGTTTATTTCCGTTTCAACATTGAACCAGAAAACAAATCCGGCCAGGTCACCAATAAAGTCGCATTTCTTACTGAAAACGGCTACGGTGATGTTGGCATTTCTTATGATACAAATACCGTCGAGTACGTCAATATTGAGCCAGTTACTCCTGCCGATGACGAACAAAAACAGAAAGAGGAAGAAGAAAGACTAAAAAGAGAAGAGGAAGAGAGATTACGCCAAGAGGAAGAAGAGCGGAGACGCCAAGAAGAGGAGGAGAGATTACGTCAAGAAGAAGAGGAGCGAAAGCGCCTAGAAGAAGAGCAACAGCGTCTCGAAGAAGAACAAAGAAAAGCCGAAGAGGAAGCCAAGCGCCTCGAAGAAGAAGCAAGAAAAGCCGAAGAAGAACGAAAGAAACTCGAAGAAGAGAAAAACAAAGCAGCCGCAGCAACAACTACGCCAGTAGACACTAATAAGCCAACTCCTGTCAATATCAATCAACTAGTAGATATGGGCAATGCTACAATATATGACGATGCAGAATTTGGCTACCTTGACCCATTAGGCGTAGTCTCCTATGCGCCAGATACCGGTGTTCTTTCAGAAGTTGCATCTCAAATCTTCAATAATAAATCTTTTGCAGCCGTAATTCTCTCCCAAGTATTCGTATTGATTAATCTCACAGTTTTCGCCATAAGCTTTGCCGTCTATTTCCCACTTAGAAAGTATTAAATGGTGTAACAATCTACTTAGGCCATGATTATGAAGACGAAAATGGCGAAACTGGGAGCTCACAGGTATAGTAAAAGATAATGTTATTTGATTTAAAACCAGCCCAAATTTCATTGACAAAGACGGGTCGGAATGATAAATTTAAATAAACAGAGTAAGGAGTGTCATATGAAATCGTTTTTTCGTAAATCCCTAATTATGCTAGCGATTGCTGGGCTGGTTGGTGCAAATATTCCGGTTGACGCCATGGCAACAAGTGAGGCGTCCATGCAAGAATATCGCTGGGGAGAGCATATAGATGAGCTTTTAAAGGGTGATTACGTAGAAGGCGAGGTTGTCGTAGGTATAGATAACAGCAAAAAATCTTTGACTTTCACTAGATTGTTTGGCGGACAAGAATTAGCAGACACGGGAGACGAAATCGCTACCGTATCAGAAGACTCTCTTGAATTATCCAGCCATGAGAGCTCGGATAAAGCCATCAGCATCGAAGTGATCCGCCGAGATGATATGACTACTCGTGAAATCATGGAGGCTTTGCGTGGCGACAGTGCCGTAGTCTTTGCTGAGCCGAACTATATCGCTGAGACTACCGAAATAGATCCGTATACTGGGCAACTGGCTAGCGCTCTCACAGATGCCGATAATCGCACGGATATGCAATGGGGTAACGTGGATGGTTATGGTATGAATATTCCGCACTGGAATGAGGCGGGTGGCAACATGGCCCATGAGGTGATTGTAGTAGTTATGGATAGTGGCATCGATAATCAACATGCCGATTTGCAGGATAAGATTTATCATTTACCAGCCGACGTACAGGCCGCCACAGGTTGTAGTGAGCTCAGGTGTGATAATATTGGTACGCCAGAGCTACACGCCCACGGTACACACGTTGCAGGTATTATCGGCGCCGCATGGAATGATTACGGAGTCAGTGGGGTGGCGTCTAACGTCAAGATAATAGACGTCCGCAATGGCAATACAGACGGCAAAATAGATGTAATAGCGTCCATCAAGGGTTACGCTCAAATTAAAAAAATGATGGAAATGGGTATTAAGATTCAGGCCATCAACAACTCTTGGTCTGGCGCACAAGGTTCTCTAGCCATGAAGGCCATCGTGAATGAGGTCGGCGAGCTTGGGGCGGTCAGTCTTTTCGCAGCCGGTAACGATGGTAAAAATCTAGACTTCAACTTTAAGTTGCCTTCCGGTACAATTTACGAAAGTCCATACGTACTTGTGATTGGTTCTAGTACCAAAGAAGGCAAGCGTTCGGATTTCAGCAATTATAGTGACACCATAGTGGATGTGTATGCTCCTGGTAGCGACATCATGTCTACCGTGCCAACCGGATCCGTGCAGGAACCGTTTGATTCTTTAACAGATTCGGAATACCTCAATAGTTTCGAAGATGATGCGAACCTTACCAATATTTCCGTTCAGCAAACACTAGTAGACGAGACCACGGTAAATATCACACCAACCCTCAGTGATAAAAAGGTAAGTACGGGTAGCCACTCTATGGCGTTGGAGTTTACGCCAGGTAGCTATATCGCGTCAGGCCCGCTATACCGCTATTTTGCCACGATAAACTTAGGCGATTTGAGCCAAGAAGTAAGCGGGACTGGCTCAAAAATGTTAGGTTTCCATTTGTCAACAGAGCAAAGTTACGCCATCACGATGAATGCGAATCAGACCAAATATAACATCATGGTCAAAACTACAGATGGCGAGATGAATGAGGCCACGGCGCTAAATTGTGATGAGACGTCCGCTGGCAGTGGCTTAGGATATTGTGATTATAACTTACCAGATGATACGGACTACGAAGATTTTACAATGCAAATGATTATAATCT
>JAFRAU010000044.1 GCA_017405245.1 Candidatus Saccharimonadota bacterium | reverse complement strand
ATAAAAATTATCTAATTTCGCAACCCCTTATTAACATAGGTCGTTAAACCACTAAGTTAATTAAGGTTTAGGCTATTCAAATTTCGCTCGCCACTACTTTCGGAATCATTGGTTATTCTCTTTTCCTCAACCTACTAAGATGATTCAGTTCGGCTGGTTCCCGTCTCCTTATCCTATGTGTTCAGATAAGTGCAACATGGCATGACCCATGTTAGGTTTCCCCATTCGGCAATCCCCGGATTAATTCTTGTTCTCAGATCCCCGAGGCTTATCGCAGAGTTCTACGGCCTTCATCGGTATTGATTGTCAAGGCATCCACTATTAGTGCCCTTAGTAACCTTTTTATGCATTGACTTAACTAGCAATCGATGTTCGAAACATTAATTACTAGTATCCGTCTACAATTTCTTTCTCCAAATTGTTAACTGGAAACTATTCTGCGTAGATAGCCCAAAGACTTGGAAAATTACCTCGCTTTTATTTCCTAACTTTTTAGACAGAGGAAACTAAATGTTTCTTGCTTAACTTTCTTCATTTTAACGCATTATGATAATAATTTCAAGACTTTTTTTGGACTTTTTTTAAAAAATCTCGACTTTTTTGCATCTAACAGGGGTCAGATACTAGCTAAATGTGCGTGTACGTCATCAGAATCCATAGAGATAAGGCGCAGTCTTGCATCAATATCGGCCTTAGCAACGGCAATTGTTCGCGACAAAATAGGGTTACTCGCAAGGGGTGTAAAGAATTCTTCAAATGCTTTTGATTCTTTAACCGTACGAATATTAGAAGCTAGCAACCTTGGATAGTCTTCTACTGACTTTTCGCCGGTCATTTTTACAACACTTTCCCAATTATCATAAAGCCACTTCATTGTTTCCTTTCTGGTATTTGGGTTCCTCAAAAGGTAAACAAAAAGATATAAGTGGTCCTGCGGCTTTACCATCTCATGCTCATCTAATAATTTTAGTTGTTTTTCATGCGCTCCGCTTTCATCAGTAATCGCAGCTAGCAAATCATCTTTAATGTTTGGGTCTGCGGATGTTTGATATTTACTTAGAAATTCGTCAAAAATCTCTGGATTTTCTCGAATCTTAGCGGTCAATATTGCGGCACGGAGATCCGGATGAATAGCTTCATAATCATTTTTATAGAGTTTAGAAAGTGCTTTAGTAGTCTTTTCGTCTTTGCTGTAAAGCGCTAAGCCAACTACTCCCTGTCTCAACTTGGAATTATTATCGTCTTCTCTTTCTTTTGGGATTAGGCCTAGTCGATTTAATTGATCCTCTATCAGAGAGAAAACATATTTTCTGTACTTTGTCAAGTCCTCATCTCCTGGTGGGAAGAACAGTTTGAGGTCGGTAATTATTCCCAGTACTGAACTCCATACGGCATAATCTTCTTCATCCTTAAACTTCGGCAGAAGTTCTAAGTGGGTCGCAGAAGATACCAAAGAGGTCTTAGCAAGCATTGAGCGATCGATAAGCAAACGAATTTTTTGTTCTAAGCTTAGGTTATCAAATCTCGCTAATTCTTCTGAAAATTCATCAGCTGATAAGTTAATAATATAATGGCCAGACATATCGTCTCTGACCTTAATAATCGGCCATTTTTCGTCATCTGTCGCGCCGGTCAGTAAGAATCTTTGCTGCTCACCATCAGTTATTACAGGAAATCCTGGCTGAGAAATCCAGGCATCCATAAAATCTTTAACATCAAAATTAGCAAACTCACCCAGAGAGTGCCAGAGGTCGTCACCGGTAGTGTTCTGGTACTGATACTTCTTAAAGTATGCTTTTAACCCCTTAAAAAACTCTTTTTCGCCCATTTCACGCATCAGCATGAACATGAGATGCGCTCCCTTGGCATAAACAATTGCTCCATCAAATAGAGTAGCAATTTCGGCCGGATCTTTTACCTCTTGCTGCACGGCCTGCACCCCAGGTAAAGCGTCGCGCATAAGGGCCAGTTTGCACTCGCCAGTAAAAAAGTACTCCCAGATATGGTAGCTCGGACGAATTGCATCAATACAGACATATTCCATCATATTAGCAAAGCTCTCATTCAGCCACAGGTTGTCCCACCATTTCATGGTTACAAGATTCCCAAACCATTGATGTGACAATTCGTGGGCAATTACAGTGGAGATATACTCCTTAGTGGTCTTTGATTCACCTGGGGCGGCCAAGAGACAAGCTTCACGATAAGTAACAAGACCCCAGTTTTCCATTGCTCCGGCCTCAAAATCCGGAATCGCCACCTGGTCTAGCTTCGGCAATGGATAGTGAACCCCAAAGGCCTGATCGTAGTAATCTAAACTGTCCGCCGCAATATCGTTAGCAAAGTCCAGTGTATTAGGATTTTGATTAAGTGGACAGTATGTTGTAACGCGGATACCGTTTTTGCTAAGCTTAGAACGCTTATGGAAATGTCCCATTGAGAAAACGAGAAGGTAAGTCGACATCTTTGGTGTGGTTTCAAACTCGACAATCTTTCGCTTAACCTTAGTGTTCAGCTCGACACCACGAGCTGGGTCCTGCTCTGGGTCAACAGATTGGTATTCTAAGATACGCTCAGATTTTGCCGGCATATTAGAAATGATTGTATCTTTGACGTCGGTATCTATAATGGTTAAATCAAACGTAGCCTTAGCTTCTGGCTCGTCTATACATGGAAAACACTCCCTGGCATAATGACTCTCAAACTGCGTTGAGACGATTTTTTCTGTGTGGGGAGCATCCTCGTCAGGGGTCTGATACTTATACGTTGATATATAAGCGCCTTGCATATTGTGAGAAAGCTGAAAAGAGTAACGAAAAGTAACAGTAATTTTCCCAGTTTCCCTAACGTCTAAAATCTCGATAGTGTCGTCATCTTCGCGCTTAATCTGATAGCGTTTGTCGGTATTATTAACAGTAACAAAAGCAAGATTCAAAGAGTTTTTAGCATGAAATTTAAGAGTTTCTCCTAGTTTTTCGCCGGTGATGACGGCTCCGCCCTGGACTAAACCTGTTTCTTTATTGATGCGCAGTTTGAGCTTATATGATTCCGGCTTAAAGTATTTAATCAAATGCTCCATTTTACCTCCTCTACTATTTTTATTCTAAGACTGCTTTAATGCGACGTATTCCTGCAGCAGAGCTTTCTTCTTTTTTAATCTTGAACTTACCTAGTTCCCCTGTGTGCTTTACATGGGGGCCACCACAAATTTCCACGGAAATTGGGGCATCTTTTCCGGAAACAGTGTAAACTTTTACTGTGTCATCGTACTTTTCCCAAAACTGACCCTCTGCACCGAGCTTATCTCTGGCATACTCCTTGTCATATTCTGCGAAAGTTACTGGCAAATCCTCAGAAATCCAAGCGTTAACCTGATCTTCTACGGCCTGCTTTTCTTCTTCTGTAAGCTTACGGTCGAGGTTAAAATCAAGGCGCATGCGCTCTGGGGTAATGTTGCTGCCTTTCTGATGAATATCTTTATCAACTAGTTTTTGAAGAGCGGCAAGCGTCAGATGAGTAGCAGTATGATATTTAGTACTCATTTCTCCATGGTCTTCTAGGCCACCCTTAAACATGCCTTTGCTGGCGGTCTTGCTACGCTCGCGCTGCTCTTTTAAGGCCTCGTCAAATTCAGCCTTGTAATTCTTAGAAAGCTCGATATTTTCTCGGTAGGCTTCTTCCACGGAGACCTCAAATGGAAAACCATAGGTGTCTTGAAGCTTGAAAAGGTCGAATCCTGTGAGGAGGCTGAGACCATCTTTTCTCGCTAACTTCTTCATTTCTTTAAGACCTTTATTTAAGGTCTGGCGAAAAACGCGTTCTTCTTTTTCTAATGCCGGGATAGCACTTTCCCGATGTGTCAAGATGCTATCGGGTAGGTCTGCATAGTTCTCGGCAATGATTGGGACGACTTCCGCAATAAAATCCTGAGCAATACCGAGGTCTAGGGCCTTTAAAACTGCTCTGCGAATTAGGCGGCGTAGCGCGTATCCTTGTTGCTTATTAGACGGAGCTAGCCCCTGAGCCGTCAGAAGATAGACACCCCTGAGGTGGTCGGCAATAATACGCATTTCATCTGTATTGTTATCATAGCTTTTGCCAGAGATTTCTTCTAGCTTATCAATAATCGGTTTTAAGAGTGAAATTTTAAAGACATCAAAGCTATCGATTGAGGCAGCAGTAATTCGCTCTAAGCCGCCACCAAAGTCGACATTCTTATGTTCTAGCTCTTCGAAAGTACCGTCTTCCTTGCGGCGATACTGCATAAAGACTTGATTTCCAATCTCCATAAATCTCGCTCCATCTGAGGCAGGGTGAGACTGGCCGTATTTTTCGACATCTTGCTTATCTTCGCCAAAATCATAAAATACCTCACTGTCTGGACCGCAAGGGTCTCCTAGCGGGGTCGTCTCAATACCACCACCCCTAGACCACCAGTTTTCATGGTCGTCATAGAAAAAGATGTGTTCCCCCTCCTTAATACCGCGCCTATCTCCTTCTTCTGCGGAGCCAATTTCAGCGATTTTAGCATCTATGCCGGCACTCTTAAAAACATCCTGCCAGATTTTGGCAGCTTCATCATCCTTAGGAATACCATATTTTTTATTACCGATAAAGCAAGTGACGTAAATTTTGTGTGGGTCCAGGCCAACCTCTTTTACTAAGAACTCAAAGAAAGAAGTAATCTGTTCTTTTTTGAAATAATCTCCCAGAGACCAGTTACCAAGCATTTCGAAAACTGTCGTGTGGCGCGGATCACCCACATCCTCAATATCTTGCAAACGCATTGACGGCTGACTGTCAGTTAAGCGCTTGCCATCAGGGTGAGGCTCGCCCAGAAGATACGGCAAAAGTGGCTGCATACCGGAGCCAGTGAATAGAGTGGTAGGGTCATTTTCTAGCACTAGTGGGGCCGGTGGAATCACTTTGTGTCCACGTTTAACTTGGAAATCTAAAAATTTTTGACGTATTTCGCTTGCTTTCATAGGGGAAATTATACTATATCTTGATTTTTTTGGCAAAGTGTGGTATAATAGTAATGTTAAGCGTTTTAGCCCCCTTTTCGGGCTATTTTATTTGCCAATTTGACAGAAATGTGATATAATGTTTTTAACTTATTGGTGAGGAGTAGTTTCCTCAGGTTCATTGAAAGGTGGTGATTTCTTTGAAAACATTAAAGAAACTTGTGGTTTTTCTACTAGCTGTGACCATGCTCGTAGGGATTTTCTCGGTAACGGCATCCGCAGAAACGTACTACTATCCGGGTGGATATGTTGTTCGAACGACGGTTGAAACCGTCACAACAGATCCATATGGGAACGTATTGGAAAGAAAAACGGAGACCTATGACTCTCCGGTACAATACGGCCCGCCAGTTACGGCTCCGCCGGTGCAAAGCGTAGCACCGAGCAATAACCCAATCTGT
The DNA here is from genome assembly GCA_017405245.1 of Candidatus Saccharimonadota bacterium. Classification (GTDB taxonomy): domain Bacteria; phylum Patescibacteriota; class Saccharimonadia; order Saccharimonadales; family Saccharimonadaceae; genus Nanosyncoccus. The sequence goes on along the minus strand of JAFRAU010000044.1, from coordinate 3,633 downwards.
CCAGTTGCGGGTGGATACTATTACTATGACGGAAATGGCAAACTTACTTTCCAACCCGATAATAATCTTCCTCAGCCCAAGAAAGAGGAAAAAAAGGAGAACGACTCAAAGGCAACAAATAAAATTGCTGATGAAGCAAAGTATCGTGCCGGTGAGATTATGAACTACGGCAAGCAGAAGGGCTGGAAAGTATCCAGTGAAAACGTTCAGGAAGCCGACACTTTGGTGCGAAAGAACATAACGTTCAAAAATTCCAAATATACCATGACCGTAGAGCAGGTCACAGAAACGCTTTGGGCTGGCGGGTATGATACAAAGTATAAGTATGATGGAAAGACTTATACCAAGGATCAGCTCAAAGACACGCTCAAAAAATGGAGCGACAAGTAATTTGTCTACTAAAAGGTGAGTAAGCGCTGCTCTACCTATTAAGGCTCCATCTATGGGTGTTTTTCGCGAAAACCACCAAAAAGGGTAGCAAATGCTACCCTTTTTAATTGCTGTTATACCGTTCTGGCATTGTTCTGACATTTTTCTGGTGTTGCTCTGGCGTTGTTTTTTGGCATTGTTTTGGTGTTATTCCAGCTCAGGGTGCCACCTTTACTATTTACTTCTGGCGAGTAATTATTCAATAATGCCGCCACCAAGGCAGACCTCGCCGTCATAGAAGACAACTGATTGGCCAGAAGCAGGAATTTTGACTTCTTTTTCGAATTCTACTGTTGCCATGTCGTCTGTTTTTAGGGTAACTCGGGCCGGAATCAACGGAGCCAGGTGACGAAGACGCACTAAGACCTTTTGCGAGCTTTCTAGCTTCTCTCTAATAATGACATCTTTTAGCTTAACCTCCTTAGTCCAAAGGTTAGCATTATTGAGGTTTTGAGAGACGTAGACAATATTCTTTTTTATGTCCTTCTTCACCACATAATAAGACATTCCGCCACCAATGTTCAGGCCTTTTCTTTGGCCGATAGTATAAAAGATTGCTCCTTCGTGAGTGCCAACCTCTTTATTACTATCAATATCAATAATTGGGCCAGCTTTTTCTTTGATATATTCTTTTAAGAAGTCTTTAATGCCGACTTCCCCCACAAAACAGACACCCATTGACTCTTTCTTGTAGGCGTTTTCTAGACGATACTTTTTAGCTAGTGCTTTAACATCCTTTTTGTACATATCACCAACTGGAAATAGAGTGTGGCTGATGGCATCCTCAGAGATACGATAAAGAAAATAGGTCTGGTCCTTACTCTCGTCTCTTGCCAAACATAGGTGCTTTTTTGATTCAGACATATGGGTAGAGTCAGTGTTTTCATTAGTGTTTTTATCCGCAGAGGAAATCCTAGCATAATGTCCGGTGGCAATTAAATCTGCTCCCTTTTCCATAGCAACTTCATAAAATAGCTTAAACTTGATTTCTTCGTTGCACATAATATCAGGATTGGGAGTGTTGCCTTTTTTAAACTCGGAAAGCATGTAGTCAACAACCTTGTTTTTATATTCTCGCTCAAAATCAAATACTAAAAAGTCAATACCAAGTTTCGTGGCAACCCGCTTAGCATCGGCCAAATCTTCTGCCCAAGGGCATCTCATACCGGGGAGATTCTTAGACCAGTTTTTCATATAAACACCAACCACGTTATATCCCTGTTCTTTTAGCAAAACTGCGGAAAGCGAGGAGTCTACCCCGCCAGACATACCGAGAAAGACCGTTTTTTTAGTACTCATTTTTGACCCTCTTTGCTTCTTTTTCGACAGTTTCTCTGATAATCTGTCCGGACAGGCGCACATTTTGCTCGTCATTTAACACCCCCAATGATATTCTGAGAGAACCTGCAATTTCCTGGTCATTTAACCCGATAGCCGTAAGTACCCTAGATGCTGTACCCTTATTCGCAGCGCAAGCCGCCCCAGTAGAAACATACACCTCCTGGTCTTCTAAGAGAAAAACTAGTCTCTCCGCGTCAATCCCCGGAAAGCAAACCGGGCAAAAATTAGCTAACTGGTGTTTTTTATTCCCCAGAAAAATTGGCTCTACCTGGCATTTTGACAATTCATTTTTTAATATGGTTACCAGTGCTTGATATTTTTTGCGATTTCCTGAAAGATGCGTTTTTAGCTCCTCAACTGCCGCCGCGAAGCCCATTACTCCTGGGACATTTTCCGTTCCGGACCTGAGACCCAGCTCTTGTCCGCCACCAGCAATTATTGGTTGTAATTTCACCTCGTGCGCAAAATACAGCGCCCCTACCGCCTTAGGCCCGCCAATTTTCGCAGCATTAATCGTGAGCATATCTACACCAAGTCGGGCCACAGATATATCCATCAAATTTAGTGCCTGAGAAGCATCAGAGTGAAGATAAATCGGGGTGATGTTTCCACTTTTAAGACGATTATTTCGTTCCTCTGCAATTATACGGGCAATCTCGGACAGCGGCTCAATCGTACCTAGTTCATTGTTTGCTAGTGAAACAGAAACTAACACAGTCTTATCTGAAAGCTTATTTCTAAAATCCACTAAGTCAATCAGTCCGGTTCTATCGACCGCTATCTCCTTTACTACGGCCCCGGTTTCCCTAGCGACACTTGCCGCCGCTGAGACGACCGCAGAATGTTCCGTCGATAAGATTAGTATTTCCGGCAAAATATCCGGCTCTAATTCTGCCGCTTTTACAGATGTAAATGCCAAATTGATTGATTCTGTGGCACCTGCGGTAATAACTAAGTCGGCACTCTTTGCCCCAATACTATGCGCAATCGTTTTTTTAGCATACTCATAGTTATCCCTAACATGCTTGGCTGGCAAATATGGCGAGGAGGGGTTAAAAAATTGCTCAGAAAAATATGGCTCCATCGCAAGTAAAGCTTTGCGACTCATAGGGGTAGCGGCTGCATGGTCGAGATAAATCATACTCATTATTATAACACTATTGACAAGAGGTATCAAGTATGATGTAGTTATGTGGTCTTGACTTTTGTAATTATGTAGGCCTGGCTTTTTGGGGCGGGGTTGGCAAGCGCAGGTCAATTTCCGGTTCAGGGACTTGCTCACAGATAAAAATTACAACACGCTTTGGTGTTGTAATTTTTACGTTCGCAAATCTGGTCTAAATCTCATTATGAACCGGAAATTACCTACACTTGCCTCCCCGCCTTCCCCATGACATCCGAGCATATGAGAGCAAAGCCAGTTACTCTATTTGCTTCATAGCGAGGTGTAAGTTCTGAGCTAGATATACGCGAGATGTAAGCATTGCCACTACTGTAAACCGTAGCAGACCACCAATATCCGTGTGTACCTTGGACGGTCAATTCGCTATTATTCCAATTATAACTTCCTGAATATATATACGAAAGCGGATACCGGCGGGCTTTGGTGGAGCCGGTGGAGTAGGCGACATGTTAGAGCTTGGCATAAATATTTTTGTCTGCTACGACCACCTGTTTATATATTTGATTGTGCACAATTAACTTTATATCTGTAAGTGGCCTTATGTCGCACAACGTACCTTGTACGACTATCGGGGGGTAGACGGAACAGGGACGAGAGCTAATCCAGCAAGTGGAAGTAATGCGGTTTCTTATACAATCCGTAAACTAGCTGATGGTAATTGTTGGATGAGTGAGAATCTT
>JAFRAU010000043.1 GCA_017405245.1 Candidatus Saccharimonadota bacterium | reverse complement strand
TCGAGCTTAAAATCTTCCATGGCAGAGTACAAAACTTCCTCGACGGTGCGGCGGAGACGGTGAATCTCGTCAATAAAAAGCACGTCGCCATCTTGGAGGTTGGTCAAAATACTAGCAAGGTCGCCAGCGCGCTCAATGGCCGGGCCGGAAGTGATTTTGAGGTTGGCGTTCATTTCGTGGGCAATGACGTTGGCCATGGTGGTCTTTCCTAGCCCTGGGGGACCATATAATAATATATGGTCGAGCGTGGAACCGGGGCCGTCAGTCTCGCCAGATTCTTTGCGCTTCTTAACAGCATCAATAGCGATTTTGAGATTGTTTTTCATGCGGTCTTGGCCGATGTATTCATCAAAAGAAAGCGGACGGAGAGATTTTTCAATGACCTCTTCTTCGGCGTCATTTTCAGAAACAGTAGTGCTGACGATGTGTTCAATTCCCATAATTATATTATACTTTTTTTAGTAGTTCTTGCCAATTGTCAGGAAAGCCCATCGTATTTTTATCTACATTGGCAAATTTCATTAGGAGATCGTCAACTGCGCCCACAAAAGCTAGCCATTCTAAATCTTTCGGAAGAATTAGCGAAATACAGTAAATGATACCAAAAATTCTAATATTTGAGATGTTTTTTGCTTTTGCTTCTTTGGAGAGCTTTGGAGTTTTATCTAGTCTAATATTATAAAGTCTGCCGTAATGAGCGCAAATGTTCCTAACGTATGCTATACTCTCCATCCAGCTTTCAAGGTATACCCAACCAATATTATATGATTTCGCGATAGCCTTCTTATCGGATGATGCTAGATTTTTATATAATTTAGAGATTGCTCCAAAACTTAGGATTTCAACGAGAGCATAAAATGGAATCTGCCCGTCAATATAGTTATTTTGAAAATTCTTTACGACTGGCGACTGACGATTCCTTGCTATATCATCATATATGCCAGAAATGAACGACTCGTAGTGCTGTTTATTTTCGAACAAGTCAGGTTCGTTATAGAACAATACCCCGTACGCTTTTATAAGCCTATAGTACGATATCGTATTCAATATCTCTTTTGCACGGTTTTTATCTCGTATTATTAAGCCGAGCTTCTCAAGGTTTTCCACCTGGTCATCAATAGAAAGAGCGGGCTGCTGCTCTTTAAGACTCACTCGTTCTCCTATTCCTACCCCATTTTTCATGAGGGCTGATTTTTGAAGTATTTCTGGTGGGATTTCCATTTAGAAAATTAATAGGCCCGACATGGTACGCATAGTTTAGAGGCGTGTCGGGCTCTGTTGTCCTTTATTGTATAAAAATTTTATTCAAAAGTCAAGGATCTGCACCGACTTTCCCACCCAATGAGTATTACCTCACTCATCTGGTTTTTATTATACCAAACAGTGGTATAACTGTCAATCTTAAGCATTCGAAAATCCCCTGAGGAATCAGGGGATTTTCCGGGCGCGGGCCTAGTATAATGCCTATAGTTTGGTCATATAATAAACATCATAGAAAGGTTAAATAGCGCCCGCTCATGCGCGTGAGCTAGATTAATTAGCCGTCGTTGCGGTATAGACGATAGTGTCAGTATAGGTGCCAACTGGCTGAGCGGCAGCAGTAGAAACAGCATAAAGAACTTCAGTCTCATCACCAGTCATAAGGGTCGCACCAGAACCGTTTTTAATAGTCGCAGGCTGCGTGGTGCCGCCATCGTTTACTGGCACTGCAGTCCAGCTAGTGATTAATCCGCCCTTGAAGCCCCAAGCTGCAGAACCAGGCGCGAGCGTATTAGCAGTAGGAGTTGTAGTGCCAACGGCTGGAATCGTGTTGGAGCCGGAAGTTAGGCTATTGTCGTTGTTAGCATCTTGAACGGTAAGGCTATATCCGCTATCGTTCGTGTAGACCGTAATAGTTGATCCAAAACCGTTAGCACCGGTGCCGGTAATTACGCCTTCGACTAGAGCATTAGGGAGGATATTAGTTTTGGAGCCAGAAGTCTGGATTGTATAGCCTGTGCCTGTAGCATCTACACCAGTAGGGGTGGTATTTGTTGCGTTATAGCTACCGATTTCCGATGCGCCATTATACACGCTGACTCCGGCCTGAGTTCCGGCTGGTTGCGTACCAGAGCCATCCCAGTCATTATTGCCAGAGATAGTCATAGCAATGGCTGGATCAACATCGACGCGTACTTCAACTTGACCAGAAACGCTAGCAGTAGCATACGTAAACGCTGGCAAAGCGGCAACGCCGAGGCCTGCGACAACGCCCAAAGCGGCGATGATTTTTGTAGTTTTTGACATAGTGTTTATTCCTTTCTTTATGTCGTTTTTTTATTTATGACCTTTTTGTATTCTCATAATACCCCCCCCC
>JAFRAU010000042.1 GCA_017405245.1 Candidatus Saccharimonadota bacterium | reverse complement strand
ATTTTTCTATATGTTTACCTGTACAATATGACATAGGTAGGTTCTCCTTATTTTAAGTAGTATTAAATTAAGTATAGAACCTACCTATTTTGATGGCAAGAAGCCGGCATCTTATGTTGCAAAGGTTCTGAGATAATACGTTTGGCTTGTTTTTTATGGAATATTATGGTATAATATGAGTATTAGTTTGGAACAATATACCAAATTGTACTTTGAAAGGAGAGTGATAAAAATGCAATTAGTAAAGATGGAATATTTTTATAATTTTGTGGTTGCTGAATTTAATTCAGAAACTGGTGAATTATGGTTGCCTGTTGGATTTGGAAGGAAGAATAAATATCTTCCAGAGAATACTCATGTATGTCCAGAAGATGCAGAAAAATTTTCACCCATAAGAGGACACCAGATTGAAGAAGGTGGGCGTTGTGCCGTCTGCATTTGCAATAATGCTTTTGATAACCAGCCGCTTGGGATCAGAGTTGCTCCTAAGGAGTTTAATCGTAAAGAAAACGTTTTTGAAAGTGGAATAATTTTTATTTCTACTGAAATACACAAAAATATTCTCAGCATCAAGGTTCCACCGTACCTAGCAGTTCCTTTGATAGCGGATAATTTTGGAACTGAGATGAAAAAGTTTGAAATCTGGTTTATAGGAGGTGACATTGCCTATTATCCTATTCAAGGTGGGCGTTTTGCTTCAAAGCTGCACGGCTCGTGCTATTCCAATTTAGATTATTATCTTGATAAAAAACTAGATAATGTTTATGGTAAGACACTATAATCCATCATTGCTAATTAAAAAGCCCCAGACTGGGGCTTTTTAATTAGCTAGAATATGTAAGTGAGGTTAAGTAACGAGACTATTTTGGCATGAGCGCACGGTTTTGGTATAATGGAAAGTAGCTATAATTGTTAAGTTCATAAAGAAAGGTGGAGATGAAGACCGTAAAAAAAGAAAGATTCAAAAAATTAAAGGAACTAAAAGATATAATTTTGAAGAAAAAGCTGGAAGTTGCAGTGGCGGTGTTTCTTGGTATAACTACGCTTCTCGTGGCATGGGCAGGTTGGATAGGGTCTCTCCATGGCGGGATTCAGGCGATAAATTTTACTGAGAGTAATAATCTAGCATCGGAAGGAAATTCGGCATATAATGTGGCGGCACAGATTTATATGTCTGACCTTTTTGCTTGGAATTCTATTTTTAATTTGCAATTAGACATGGATGCTGCAAGGGCGAAAGGCAATGCGGAAGAGGTAAAGTTGATTGAGACTAAAATTGACAAGATTAAGAAGAGTAGTTGTTCGCCAATACTACTCGATGCACTGAACAGCACGAGCGTAAAAGATGGAGCTTCACCGTTTGAGAATGAGGCGTTTTCGAAAAAGTATTTTGAAGAACCCGAAAGACTGATTAATGAATCACAAAGAGTATTGGAGGAGGGGAAACAGGACAACTTGCGCGGGGATTCATATAGATTAGTTTCTGTGATTTACTCCTTAGTGCTGTTTCTACTTGGTATTGTTGGGGTTATTAAGGACTATCAAAGCCGCAAGGTACTCTTTATCTTCTCCGTATGTATTTTACTTGTTGGAATTATATACATGTTGACACTACCGATGCCGACCGGATTTGACCTTGGAAGTTTCTTCGGAGTTAAATAAAATCTAGTTAGATTTTCTTAGCGTTAGTAAAGAACACTTTCTGCGATTCTTTATGAAATTATGATTATAAGATTTTTTAAAAAAATTGCTCGCTTATGCTTGCGTTTCTATGCTTCGTAAATTACACTTAAAGTTATGAGTCCGCAAGATGTAATAATAGACCTGAAAGGCATCTCAAAGCGCTATGGTTATGGCGATGCGGAATCTTATGCGCTACACGATTTTGACTTAACAGTAAAACGTGGCGAATTCATTATGGTTATGGGCCCAAGTGGTTGCGGAAAGACAACGCTGTTAAACATTATTGGATTACTTGACAAGCCGACGGATGGGCAATACTTACTGAATGGTGAGGCGGTTGAGAAAACATCTGAGCGGAAAAAAGCTAAACTTAGAGCAAAGAAGATTGGAGTAATTTTTCAGGATTTTAATTTAATTCCTAGGTTGTCAGTACTGGATAATGTGACGTTGCCATTGACGTACGCTGGTTATACAAAAACACATAGGAATATCCAGGCGGATAGAATTTTGGAAAGATTCCATTTGCAGGAAAGAGAATATTATATGCCTTACCAATTGTCTGGTGGTCAGCAACAGAGAGTGGCGATAGCAAGAAGTTTGGTGGCGGAGCCAGAAATTATTTTGGCAGACGAACCGACTGGAAATTTGGATTCTAGGGCGTCACATGTAGTGATGGAGGAGCTTAGAGAAATACATTCAGCGGGTAATACTATCATTATGGTGACGCACAATCCAGCACTGACAGTTTATGCAACGCGAGTGATTGGGATGCTAGATGGACAGATTGATACAGATATTAAAACCGTGGCAGATAGAGATTTGCCGCAGCCGGTATCAGTGCATTTTAGAAAGAGGCAGATTTTGAAGGAAATGAAGGATGCACTGGTCGGAGATAAATCGGAAAATAGTAGTGAAAGTTTAGATGGGGAAAATGAAGGCGAGAAAGCCGTAAGTCATAAAAATCTAGATGAAGAAAACACGAATGAAGAGATGATGAAAGAAGACTCAAAATTAGATGAACTATCTAGCGAAGATGTAAAGATGGCTGAGGGTGTAAAAGCAAAGAGAAAAGTAAAGAAAGTAAGTGGCAGAAGCGTAGTAAGCGCAGGAAAAGGAAAAAAGGTCAAGAACAAAAATAAATCTAGGAAGGGTAGGAAGTAATGGCGCTTTTGATTAGGACACACTATGCTCTTGCCAGGGAGTCAATTCGTCAGAATAGAACCAGGAGTTTTTTGACGTGTCTAGGAATTGCAGTGGGGGTTGCGAGTATTATTTTAATTATGTCGCTGGCTGGTAGCATTAATAACATAATTACGTCACAAGTGAAGTCAATGGGGGCAGACCTTGTGGTGGTGCGACCGGCAAAACATACGGATACGGTTTCTAATATCGTTGAAGGATTAACATCTTCAAATCAATATCTAACATCGAATTTAACTTTGGCTGATGCAAAGGCGATTGCGGCGCTTAACGAGGTGACAGCAGCTTCACCAATAGCTTCGATGGTGGTAACACTATCATCGGAGGATAAATTAGTTCCATCAGCAACGGTAGTAGGAACTACGGCAGAACTAGTTAAGATACAGAATTTGAAGCTAAAAAGCGGAGTTTTCCTGTCTGATAATGTAAAGAATGCGGCTGTGGTGGGAAGGGATTTAGCGCTGAAATTATTTGGAACTTCACAGGAAGCGGTAGGGAAGACTTTTACGATGATGGAGCATAAGTTTATTGTTGTAGGAATGTTGGAAGAGATAGAAGATCCGATTAATTTTAATAATGTGGATTTTGATTCTGCAATGTTGGTATCGGCGGAATATTTGCAAGAGCTTGGGATTACGTTCCAGGTACAGCAGATTGACGTAAAAGCAAAAACGACAAGCGTCGTACCTGAGCTAGTGCAGGAAATGAAGAGTATGCTGGCCTCAGAAAAATCAGGGGATATGAACTTCTCAGTATTATCTGGTGACGATATTTCTCATCCGGCTGGGGGACTACTTGAAATCGTATCTGGAATGTTGACATTAGTGGCGGGAGTATCACTCTTAGTTGGTGGAATTGGAGTGATGAATATCATGTTAGTATCAGTTGCCGAGAGAACAAGAGAAATAGGAATTAGAAAAGCGGTAGGGGCAAGCGGTATGAATATCTTGATGCAATTCTTATTTGAGGCACTGATTTTGACAATGGCGGGAGGAATACTAGGGCTAATTTTGGGATATGTACTGGCATTTCTGATTTCAGTGGTGACACCTTTTGCGCCGTTTGTGAATTGGTGCATTATATTGGTGGCGGTGGGAACAAGTTTACTAATAGGCCTGATCTTTGGTATGTATCCTGCAATTAAGGCGGCAAAGAAAAATCCGATAGAATCGCTGAGATATTACAGATAAAACGTGGCTAAGGCTGTTGTTTTAGAGACTAAGTTGCTTATTTTTAAAAAATGCGGTATAATTATATGATACGTGTGTAAAACGTCATGGTTTTGCATGTACATTAGGAGGTGAGAAAAGATGGAAGTAACATGTCAATCAATTACGAAGGCTGGCTGTATATCTCAGAAGGATGCCGAACGGATTGGTAATTTATTGAAAGAGAATCCTGACATTTTCTGGGGAACAACATTCTGCGGGGGATTTGCTGTGGCGTTTGTGCCGGATAGGGAAGAAGAGCCGGTGATGTCAATGACGGGCAAGTTTACAGAAGATAGCCCAGTTTATCCGAATAAAAGGCTAAATGTTTTTCAGAGGTTTGCGCTCAATATGAGAGCAGCACTTTACTTAGAAAAAACAGAAAGTCGTTTAAGAAAAATGTTTTTTGAAAGTCGGATAATGAGAGGTTATGATGTAGTCAAAGTTGCAGCTTCTGGCGGAGTGTTCTTTGTAGCATCGAGAGTCTTCCAGAGAGGGGAAGAAGACGGCCTTTATGACGCATCCGCGACGGTGGTGGATGACCATTCTCTTGCGATGGTGATTTTACTGCTGATAGCACATGTTAAGAACGATACGCGGATGAAGATGGCACTAGAAAGACAGCTTTCTTCCTTTTATTTGCTAAAAGGAAGATTGGGGTTGGTGACAAAATCTTCAAGCGGAAAGCTGGTGGATTTTGACGGAGCAATTTCAACATCAAAGATATTAGCTTCCATGTAAAAACCTAAAAGCCTCGGCGAATGCCGGGGCTTTTTAGTGAATTTTTTAAATGGTTATGGTACAATAAGGATAAAATAATCATAAGTTAATTGGTGGGCATTAAGGAGGCTCAGCGATGGTGCAAAACAAAAAGTGTAAATATATTTTTGTGACAGGTGGAGTGCTATCGGGGGTAGGCAAGGGGATTACTGCGGCCTCGATGGGGGCAATCCTAAAAGCTAAGGGTTATAAGGTAACAATGCAAAAATGCGACCCATATCTAAATGTGGATGCAGGACTTTTAAATCCGGTAGAGCACGGAGAGTGTTACGTAACGCATGATGGTGTAGAAACAGATCTTGACCTGGGGCATTATGAAAGATTTTTAGATTTTGAGACTTCTAAATATTCAATTACACTTTCTGGTGGGATCTATAAAGAGCTGATAGAAAAAGAGCGGAGTGGGGGATTTCATGGAAAAACGGTACAGCTGATTCCGCACTTTACGGATTTGGTACAGGAAAAAATTGCAAAGGCTTCGGCGGGGTCCGATGTCCATATCGTAGAGATTGGTGGAACAGTGGGGGATTACGAGGGGCTAGCATTTATTGAGGCAATCAGGATGTTTGCAAACGTAGTGGGGAGACAAAACTGTCTGTATCTTTCGGTAGTGTATGTGCCATGGATTAATACGTCCAAAGAATTAAAGACAAAACCAGCACAAAATGCACTGATTGACCTAAGAGGATTTGGGATAGTCCCAGATATTGTTTGTGTGAGGACGGAAAAACCAGCTCCGAGAGCGATTTGTGAGAAAATTGCGAGATTCGCGGGGATTTCTTCGGATGCAGTAGTGAATTTGCCGGATATATCATCAGTTTATGACGTACCATTTAACGTGCTTAAATCTGGGGTGCTAAATATCCTAAATAGATTTATGGATGACGACTCTGAGCCAGATATGTCTAAGTGGGAGGAATTTTCTAAGCGAAGAAATGCTAAATATGATAAGACCGTGAAGGTAGGACTGGTAGCAAAATATGTTGGGAATGAGGATACATATATTTGTGTAACGGAGGCGCTAAAAGCGGCGGCGGCGTGGAATGAAGTGAATCTTGAAATAGTTTGGATAAATGCGGAAGAACTGGCTGATTCTTCTAAGTGTCAGCAGCTGCAAGAAGTTGACGGAATCGTAGTGCCAGGAGGATTTGGACTGAGGGGAATGGAAGGGAAGATTAAGGCGGCTTTGTTTGCACTAGAAAAAGATGTGCCGTATCTTGGTCTGTGTCTAGGGATGCAGATGGCCTGCGTGGCGGCGGCAAGACGAGGCGGACTGACTTCTTCTGGGAGTGAAGAATTTCTGGCGGCAGAAGAGTATAAGAAACCAAAAGATTTTGCCAATGTTATATATATTATGCCAGGGCAAGAAGGGAAAGAGTCGACTGGCGGAACGATGAGGCTGGGAGATTATAAAGCAAAATTGAAACGCAACTCTAAGGTGGCAAAAATCTATGGAAAGACTAATGTAGTGGAAAGGCACCGCCATCGTTATGAAGTAAATCAAAAATATCTAGACGCGATTGCTCGTGGAGGAGTGGAAGTTTCTGGAACTTCTCCGGATGGAAAACTAGTGGAATTTATTGAGGCACCAAAGTGCAAATTCTTTGTAGCGACGCAGGCACACCCGGAGTTTAAGTCTAGACCGCTTGATGTGCACCCGCTGTTTTATGAGTTTGTAAAGAGTTTGAAGTAAAAATAGGTGGGTTCTGATAAGGTTGATTTCCGGTTTAGGAACTTATTTTGGGGTAGACTTTTTTGATATAATGTGATACAATGAAAACAAAGTAAACAAAGAAAGTTAAGATATGAATTTAGCAAAAGTATCATCAGCAAGGCAAATTACTGTTCCGATGGATATCTATAAGTTCTTGGGGCTAAGGCCGGGAGATAAATTACTCTTTACCGAGAAAAAGAATGGCGAGGTTTCAATTAGGAATGCCTCAACGACAGCTATTTTTAATGCGCAAAAGTCTTTTCGTGGTATCGCAGAGAAAAATGGACTAGAAAATGATGAAAGTATAATGCAAATGGTGCGCGAAGTTAGGTATGGTGAAGGCGAAAAATGAAAGTACTCGTCGATACAAATATTTTGTTTTCGGCGATTTTGAATGAAAATTCCAGGGTGGCAAAGGCGCTGATTTATGTTAGTTTATATCATGAAATGGTTTTTGCGGAACAGAATTTGTGGGAGATACGCGAAATAATTAGACGCAAAATGCCGACAAAGAAGCGTGCAATGGAGAAATTACTGAGGACTCTCTCTTATGACGTAATAAAAACATTAGAGGATACCGAGATTGAAATGCGAGATGCGAAAGATAAACCGATTTTGCTTGCAGCCATACAGAATGGTGTTGATATAATTTTGACTGGCGATAAGGATTTTTTGGTACTTAAAATTAAACATCCAAGATGTATGAATGTCGCGGAATTTTTTGAAGAATACTTAAATGATTGATTTAGCTATTTTTAGAATTTTACTTGCATTATAAAACTTGTGCTATAATGGGAAGTGGATACATTCAGAAAGGCTTAACTGTTTTTAAACGGTGCTATTAGGCTCGTTTGGCGGTTAAGCTGAATGTATCCACCTAGTAGCACCGTTTTTGAAGGCGTGCTACTAGGTGGATATGATAATTAGGAGGGTAACATGCCAAACGAGAAGTTAGGGAAGCTACGACAGGTGCTACGTAGTGCATATAAAAATAATAGACGGAATAAAAATGCCGGGAAGCGTCTGGGAACTTTTGTAGGAGTGTTCCTACTGGGACTACTTTCGTTTAGCTTTGCTGCTATTCCCGCTCACGCCGACACCACCGTTTCCGGCACCAATAAGTCTAAGGTCTCTGTCACTATCACAGATTCTCTGGCCCTAAGACTCTTAGATAAGACCGCAAGTACAGAAATATCTAGTCTTAACCTAGCCCTGGACCTATATCCCCAAGGAGCCTTAACCTATGACTCTATGCTAGCCGAAGTAGATACGTCTAATGCCACTGGCTATAAGCTCTATATTAACTCTGACTATCAGGATTATACTTCTTCCTATACCACTAGTCTT
>JAFRAU010000041.1 GCA_017405245.1 Candidatus Saccharimonadota bacterium | reverse complement strand
TATAACACCAACAATGCCAATACCAATTGACAGAATATCTACTACAAGATTCAATACAGTATAAATGCCACAACCTTGACCATCATCTTGGAGATTGCCAAAGAAGGTAGTTTCGACTACATCGCTAGAATCGGTGGCGTAAACGTTACGATGAATAAAGAGAGTGAAAGATAGTATCAAAAACAGGGCTATGATAAGGTTGTGTTTTACAAGTTTATTGATTTTTAGTTTAGGCATTATATTACCTTTCGTCTAACTATTATCTACCACAGTCGTAGAATGTAATATCTTCTATGACGTCGTAGCCGTCGTAATAAACTATCTTATTCTCTGTCTGTTTGGGATTTTTTAAAACTATAGCACTACTGTTAATAATGGAGTAAGTGCCGGATTCGGTAGGGTTGGAGGAGGCATCAGCTTTTTGATATTCTCCATTTTTATTAAATATGTATTTAGATTTATCTTCATTAGTGCAGGTGAGATTGAAAGCTGTAACATTGTAATCTTCGTCGTAATTAAAATCACTGTTTTCGCTGAGAGCTTCAGGGGAATCGTTAGCTGATGTTTCACTATTTTCGGACTCGTGGCCACCATATAAATCCAAAACTTCACCATAATTGATCGCAAAAATAGTTAGCGCAATAGACTCGATTAAAACTATAGCAACAAGTGTTATGGCCATAATTAATAAAAGTGTTGAAGTGTTGGTGACTGTTTGAGATTTTGGTTGTAGTGACGGTGTCTGCTGCTCGGTTTGTTTTATACTATTGATAAATGCTTTTTCATAGCTATCATTATTCATATGTTTAGTATAACATAGTTTTGTTGAAAGTATAGTAATTTTGAAATAGATTCACTGTGCCAAATCAGGCTTTTTGGCTGTTAGTAGGCTCGTATTATGATATTGGCGGATGAGCAACCCTTTGTTGTGATATGACCAAAGTTTTTCCAACTATGATTCGCTTCAGCTGACAGACCTTTACCTAGGTATAACCAGATATGAAAATGACCGTTGGAACGAACGATGCAGACGTCTCCGCGTTTGGCCTTTGTGACTTTTTTCCAGTTTCTTTCGAGTAGATAGCCTTCTGCTTTACCGTATGGCATGTTCCTATCATGGCCACTATAATTTAATACTATATTGACGAAATTGCCGCAATCTGCGCCAAGGGCGGACATACTGCTGAAACCGTGTTTGGGATGTAGTTTGTCAAGGGCGTTGCGGTATGCTGGATTAGGTTTAGCGCCTTTCATGTCACTCCAGCTTTTGTAAGTACGGCCATAGGTGTCTCCTTCGTAATGGTATTTTGTGGATGGCGTGCCCAAGGGCCATGCGATAAGTTCTGCGGTTTGCGCGATGCGTTCGTTCCAGGAACAATCAGTACAAACTGGCGAAGGGGCAAGTTTGCCTTTTTTGATAAGTTTTGCCATTTTTTCTGGAGTATAGGATTTAGCAATTTGAGAGCTGAGCTTCAGGCCTGAGTTATTTTGATTGCTAGCATTGGACTTGTTCTGATTTGCTTGCTGTTGTGCTCTTGCTTCTCGTTCGGCTTTTTGAATCTCAGTAAGTTCTTCATCGCTGATGGTTTGGCAAGTAGTGCTAGTGCTTAGCCTACCTCCAGGAAGGAGCCATTGGGTAAAAGCATAGAGAACGACGTA